>JBGPTG010000015.1:0-21508 GCA_041490545.1 Gammaproteobacteria bacterium | reverse complement strand
TGCGTCCCTTTCGAAATGCTCGGGGAGTTTCCTCCGGTAGCAAGGGCTAGTCCCGAGCTGCGCGCCAAGGTCGAGGAAAAGTTCCGCGGCATCCTTTCGAAGCTCTAGTTTCGCCGGCGCTCCAGGGCCGGCCACCCTGGGCTATAATCGCTCCCCTGCGGTGGCCGTAGCTCAGCTGGTAGAGTCCCGGATTGTGATTCCGGTTGTCGTGGGTTCGAGTCCCATCGGCCACCCCACTTTCAAGCACTTACGGCACCCTCACCGGGTGCCTGCCTAATATCCCGGCGATCTTCCTAAAATCCGGCTCTCACTTGAGCGGCCGGACGGTCCGGCCTTGGTTCACTTTCCGCACCGCCCGCAGGATGGCCTTTGCCTCTTTCAAATTTCCGACATCCGCCTTGGTCAAAGTTCGGCCAGTTTCCAAGAACTCTATCGTCCCTAAATTTGGATGCTTCCGTTTTAGCTCTTGGTACTCTCGCTCGATCTCGAACGAAGTAACAATATTTCCCATAAGTTTGCACGCCACCTCGATGTTGTCGCGCGGGGCATTCCACGTTTGGAGATCGTGGAGTTTCACGATCAGATCACTGGTGGTCATATAAGGAGTCCTCCTTGATGGTGCGTCGGCGACGCGTTTTAGAAGAGCAATGGCCGCAGCGCCAGGATTCTGACGGTTCTGCTCCCACTGCTGCAGCGTCCGTAGAGGCACACCGAGCAACTTGGCGAACTCGCTCTGGGTCAGATCGAGCCCGTCGCGGATACGGCGTACGTCCTTGCCCTTCATTGCGCACAATTGTACGTGATTCACGTATAGACGCAAGAGGCGGCGGTCATCCTTACTTGAGCGGCCGGACCGTCGCCGGCGCGCGCCTGTAGTGCCTTGCGGTAGTTCGCGCGGAGTCGTGCCCGAGCAGCTCCTGGGCGCGCGCCACGCTCGACGCATCCGAGCCGGTCTTGCCGCGGACATCGTGCTCCCAGAAGCGCTCGAACCCTGCGCCCTCGTGGGCGTTCATCGAGCGCTGCCAGGCGCTCTTGAACCCGAAGGCGCTCAACCGCGTACCGTAGCGCGAGGTGAAGAAATACATCCGAAGGAGCTTCGCCGTGGTCTGCCCCTTCTTTACCTTCCGCGCGGGCATCGGAAGCGCCAGGATCGCGTCGACGACTACGCGAAGCGATCGCGTCCAACTGAACCGCAGCACCTTGCCTGTCTTGCCGGTGGCGACCTCGAGGCCCCGATCGGTGACGTTCTGCCTGCCAAGGCGCAGCATGTCGCCCTGGCGCAGCCCGGTCAGGCGCTTGAGCAGGAGATAGCAGCGCAGCCAGGCCGGAGCGAACCGACCGAACCGCTGCAGCTCCACCGTCTGCAGGTAGCGCGTGCGCGGCGACTCGGGGTTCCTGCGCACGCCGTAGCAGGGATTTTCGTGCACTTCGAATCCGGGCTCGCCCATCGCCCAGGCATACGCCGAGGAGAGCAACGCGACCTCCCGATTAGCGCGGATCGGTGCAAGCTTCCCGTCGCGATCGGCTCGGCGACGCAGGTACGCCGCGACGTGCCTGCGCGTCACCGTGCCGTAGCCCATGCGTCCGAACACGAGCTTGAGGGTCTTTACCTCCTGCTCGTTGTCATCGAGCGTGCGCGGACTACGCTTGCCGGCGCGCACGAGATCCTCGGAGTGCTTGAGAAAGGCGTCCAGGAGTTCGGCGACGGTGCCTTGCGGCGCTTCGCCCGTCGTCAACTCAAGCCAGAGGTTCCGCGCCGTGCGGTCCCATTCTTTCCCGAGCCGATGCCACTGCCCCGAAGGCGCAACGTAGAAAAGAGTGCCGCGGTTGAAGTAGACCCGCTGCGGCAGATGGAAATCGCGCCCTCTTCGCCTTCCCATCGGCATAGTCTACGCCGCCCGCCTGAAAACCGAAAAATCAGGCTCCGCGGAGTTCGCGACCGGCGTTGCGCCCTGTCCGAGTTTCGCGTCCCGGTGCGCGCGGAGCACCTTGATCTGGCCCTTCGCGCTCACCACGTAGCGAAACCCGTTCGCATCGAGCCACCGGCGCTGCGCGGGGCGCGTCTGAGCGTCGGTCAATTCGACCAGCTCGTCGCAGGTCAGATACTCGCTCATCCGATACTTGTCTGGAGCCGCGTTATGATTGCTCCACGATTCAATACAAGGTATACCGGCGATTCAGGGAGGCAAAAATGGCACTCATAAAATGCGCGGAGTGTGGTAAAGAGATCAGCGACAAGGCGGTTGCGTGCCCAAATTGCGGCGCGCCCGTAGCTCAGCAGATGCACCAAGCGCCGGTAGCGAAGGCGACGACGTTCAAGAATCCACGAACCGGCGATCAAGTCAGCATCGAGAATGCCGCGCTGTGGACTTTCCTGTTCGGCCCGCTCTACTTCGCGCACCGCGGGATCTGGTCGCACGCCGGCATCAGCTTCGTCGTGGCGATCGTCACCTCTGGCATCGGTTGGCTGGTGTATCCGTTTTTCGCCCGCGGCATCATCCGCAAGCATCTGCTCGCGCAAAGCTGGACCGCTGTTAAGTAATCGCACGGCGCGCGCCCTTTCCCTACCGCCAGCGCTTGAAGTAAAACAAGCGTTTTTGTTCCTCCAGCGCATCGACGAGACCCCTTCCCTGCTCCTTGAAGAGGCGCACGACATCCCTGGAGTCCATCGCCTTGATGGTGAAGTGGTACGCGTTTCCACCAACACCTCCGCCCCCTGCGAGTGATTCGCGGAGCGAATTCGCGATGCCAGCCGGCAACACCATTTCCTCCTGGTGCAGTTGCGTGATCGGGTTGATGCCCATCGGAATATCGAACCCGCCGGCCGCGGAGCGGATCTGCGATCGCGCCGTGAGCACCAACGCCATCGTCGCGGCGAACGCCGCTGCAGCGAGGGCCCAGCCGACATACGGAATCGAGGCCTGCGACGCCGCCGCCCCGGAAGCCGCCTCAGCGGCGTTGTCTCCGACGACTACCTCGGCCTCCGCCCCCTTCACCGCCATGGTCTGAACAGACGCTGCTGTTTCGAGCGTCTTCCTGGCCCCCGCGCCGGTGCTCGCTGCCAGGGTCTTAGCGATCTGGGTCTTGATCGCCAGCGCGAGTTCCTTCGCTGCCAGGTCCACCAAGGAATTGAAAATCGCACGCCCCATATTGTGGAACGTCTCAGTGAGGGTCTGCGTGCCCTTGATAACGCCGGCGAATGCATTGGCGAAGGCCCCGCCGATCGCCTGGCCTATTTCGTCGTAGACCCTGACCGCCTCGACCTTCACCTTGTTGTCGAGCTGGTTCATCTTGGCGGCGTGCTGGCGCTTCAGCTCCTCGATTCGTTCGAGGTGCTGCGCGTAGGCGACCTCGTTACCCGCCCTCAGCTCAAGTTCTTTCTGCGCCCCGTCGAGCTTGATCTGGTAGTCCATCTCCTCCAGATCTCTCAGCCGGTCGAGCTTCTGCCTGGCCGTGATCTCGCCGAGCTTCTCCATGGTCTCCAGGTTCTCGCGCTCCAGCTCCACACGCGAGAGCTGGAACGCCCGGTCGTGCTGGATCACCAGTTCCTGGAGCTGGATTTCCTTCTTCGCCCACGCGTCGGTGGCCTTCTGCAACTCCGCGAGCGCGGCGATGTGTTCCTTGCTTCCGGTCTTGTACGCCTTGGCCGTTATTTGCGCGACCCGGGCAGCCAGGTTGATGCGTTCCTCCGCGGTTGTCTGTTCGGCCCCCATCTGCGCTTTGAGGTCCGCGACCTCGGCATCGAAGTCCTGCTTCCGCATCATCTTGTTCAGTTCGTAAATCTTCTTCTCGATCTGCGCGCGATCCTTACTGCCCTCCGCGGTTAGCGAAATCTTGCTCTGCCAGAAAGCACGCTCGCTCTCCTTGGAAAACTGTTCGAAGGATCCCTGTGCGAGTTTGCGTTTCTCGTAAAGGTCGCGCTCGGCGGCGAGCTGGGCCTCGAGCTGCGCCATGTCCACCGTGCTGGTGGCGCCGCCGCCGGCCGTGCGCTGCGTCGCCGTCACCACCGGCTTGCCGAAGCCGCGCTCAAACGCGTCCGCCGCCTTGCGTCCGTTCTGCTCCGCGATTGCCTTGATCCGCTCGCCGGCCTGTTTGATGATGTCCGCCTGCTGCTCGCCGCCGCGCTGCCACGCTTCGCGCGCGCCGGCAAAGTCGAACTTCATCGCCCTCCCCGCGACCTCCGCGAACTTCAAGAGCGCGACCGACGCGACCTGCACGAATGCCTTGATGAATTCCCAGACGCTTCGAATGACCGTGTCCAGGCTGTAGAAGCCGGCGACCAATACCGCCATCGCTCCGCGCATGATCTCCACGCGGTCCGGGCCGGTGCTGGCGAACCAGTTGCCCAGGTCCGTGAGGATCGGCATCACCGCGTCGCCGATCACCTTGCCGACGGCCTTCATCACGTTCTGCACATCGGTCATGGCTGCCCGGTACTTCGTCACCGCCTCCAGGCCCTCCACGCCGACGACAAGGCCCAGCGCCTCGGCCTTCTTCTTGGACTGCTCCATCAGGTCTGTCGTGAGCTTGAGGACCGGTTGCACCTCCTGCCAGGCCTTCCCGTAAATCCGGCTGCCCTCGATGTTGCGGTCCGTGCCCTCCCTGAATTCCAGGAGCCGCTTGTTGACGGCGAGCATGATATCGAGCGAGTTCTTGAACTCCCCGTTTTCATCCTTCGTCGCCACCCCGAGCGCCTGAAACGCGGATTCATTCTCGCGGAGTGTCCGTGTCATCGCGCGGTTTGCGGCCAGCATGACATCGGAGTTTTGGTGAATGTCGCCGAGCGCCACCGCGAGCACGCTCGCCTCCGTGGCGCTGATGCCCAGGGCCCGCCCCAGCTTCTGGGACTCGACCACCATCTCCTTGGACTGGTTGACCGCCTCGCCGAACATCCCGCCGCCGGCGATCGCGGCGCCGAATCCGACCGCCAGGCTCTGCAGTTTGGTGAACGCGCCGCCGAGGGCGCCCAAGTGCGCCTGCATCGCCTGCATCGCAGCATTGAACTGCGCGGGGTCCGCGGTTATCTCCGTGCGGAAATTGTCAGACATTTGCCCTCCCGCTCTCCGCCGCCAAGCCCGAGGCGATCACCGCGACGAATGCTTCAACGAGCTTCGCGGTGTCCATATTTTCCTCAAGCCTATCGCGCTCCGCCTGCGGATAATTCCGCACCAAACTCTCGAAAACAACGTCGGCCATCCCTACCGCATCCAATACTTCGGGCACGGCCTTCCCGCCACCGTAGGCCGCGACCTTGTTCAGAAGGTCCTTGTGCTTGCGCAGCGACGCGACGTTGAGGGGCGGCAGCGTGTACCTGGTGCCGCCGATTTCGACTTCCTTGCCGGGGATCATTTGGAATCCTTTCCTAGGCGTCGATCAACGTCGCGACGACGTTCAAGAATCCGCGAAACGTCTCCCCAGTCCGCCAAACCAGAAGAGATCACCACCGCTGATACTTCAACGAGCTTCGCGCAGTCCATAGCCGCCTCGATCTGCGCCCAATTGGCCGCCGGATAGTTACGGATCAGACTCTCGAAAACAATGTCGACCATCTCTTCGACAGCCGATATGCGCGGCAGCCTTCCGCAACCGTCGGTCGCGAGATTACTCAGAAACTCCTTGTGCTTACGCGCCGACTTCACGTTGATAGGCGGCAGCGTGTACGTGGTGCCGCCGATTTCGACTTCCTTGCCGGGGATCATTTATGTGCGTCCTTTCTGCTCATGAAAAATTCAGAATTTGCGTCGCGCCGTAGTCCCGCCGGTGTGATGGCCTACAAGCACAAGAGCCAGGAGTCAGAACCCTTGCCTGCAACACCGTCGAGTGGGGAAGGCGCGCGGAACCCCAGAACTTGCCCCTGTGCTGTTAGACAGTGTTGGTGGTCTTGTCTTTCACAGCGGATTCATTCGCGGAGCGCTCGCCACGCCGGCGCGCATAGATGCTCTCCGCGTCCAGAAAAGCGGCCCCCTTTTCGTGGACACCGGCACGCGTTCCGGGATCGTCGCCGGAAGGCGACCGCGCGTGTTGTTTGGCCTCCGCTCGGCGCCGCGCGTACACGCCTTTAGCATCTACACCCGCACTCAGATCAGCCTGGTTGCGCCGGGCTTCGTAGATCGCGGCAGGGTCGGCATGATGACCAAGACCGATCTGAATCCCCCCGCGGTCCACCCGCGTAGCCACGCTCCGCGTTCTGAATTGCTGCGGCAGAATCCCGTGCTTGGCGAGCTCCCGGTTAGCCTCGCTCTTCATGTACCACTCTTCAAACGATTCGCGCATTGGCTCATTTCCTCCTCGGTAGAAGATTCAGCTTTTGATTAACAGGTGCGGGTAGCTCCTCACGCCCTCGTCCGCGAGGTTGCTGCAGACGCTGCGGAAACCGGCTTAGTCGAAACTTCGGCCGCTGGCGCCACGCCTCCCGGAAACTTCAACCAGACCTGAAGGAGCAGCTCGGGGCGAACATCACGGCGCAGAATCACGTGGCCTTCTTTCTCAAGGGCGAGGATCTGCAGTTCTTCCTCGCGCTCCAGGCGGTCGAGCTCAACCCGTAGATCGCGCAACTTGTCCGCACGCTTCGCTGCCGGCATGCCGGCGGGCTGTTTGCTACTCGATAGAAACTTCATGATCCGGTCGAGGACCGCATCCGGCCCCATAAGCCAAAGGATCTCCGCGAAATAGCCGCGCGCCGAAACATCATTGTTGCTTAGCAACGCTTCCGGATTCAGCGGCTGCTGAAAGCTTGAATATCGGTTTTCGGGGGAGAACCTAGACAATTCGGCTTCTATCGCACGCTGCAGCCGCGCCCGTGTTTCTTCATGAGGAAGGAGACCTAATTCGGTCACTTTGACCGTCTGCAGCGTCTCCTTGATCTTGTCCTGGATCGCATCCAGCGCGTTTCGCGCCGCCGAACCCTGACGCAGTATGTCGAATTTCATTTTGCCCCCCTCGAAAGGCTGAGCGAACCCATGCCCAAACCCCTTATTACAGGCATGAGATCGGAGTCGAGATTGGTATAGTCGAGCAACGCTTGGGCGAGCCTCCCGGCGTTGGCGACATCTCCATCCATTTCCTTGAGCTGCTCTGCCACGTTGTCCGATTTTTCCCTCAGCTCCGTGAGAATCGCATTCCATCTGGTAGTCTCCGCCTCCACCGTGGCTGTATTGGGCGCGAAACCCGGACGTGGACGCGTCAGCGAAGTCAGTTGGCTCTCGGCTTCCCTGATTTCATTTCCTAGCGATTTGCTCCTCTCGTAAACTGAACGGTGCGACTCACTCAAGACGGTCGATAATTCAACCAAGTCTCGTAGCTTTTTCCTCTGGTACGGCGTCAAGATCATCGTCAATTTCCTTTTGGTGTGAATTCGCTCCTGCAATCTAACTACGGCTACTTCGAGGGTCAACGTCAGGTTTTCCGAATTTCGCCAGTCTCGCCAGATTCACCACCGTTATTTTCCCTCTGCGAGTTAAACCAACTGACAACCTCGTCCAGATCGTACAACCAGCGCTCTGCGCGATATGCAGGCGGTCCCTTCTTCTGTTGGCGCCAGCCTCGAAGCGTGCGGGTCGGACAATTCCCCAAGAAAAAACTGAGTGCCGCTTCGTCGCACCAGCAATCGTGGCGGATGTACTTCTGCCCATGGTGCAAAATCTCAATCAATTTTTCCTTTGTTAACACGGTCAGTCACGCGCTAATGGATTCCGCTCGCTGGGCCGTGAGGCTCACACACGCGAAAAAGTAGCACCGTGCCGATGGAAATCCAAAGCAACGGTCGCACGCTGCGACCGTTGGGTAGCGAGGTGCGCCCCCTGGAACCGTCGGACGGAACGACGGCCGGGGTGAGGGCGCGACTCCCCTTCGGTTGCGCATCCTTTGTCCGAACGGGCCCCAGCCCAACAGAACGGGCGATGCAAACTGGTCCCGGCGCAGCTTTTCTGCCGATCACATGGCTGTTTCGGCGGAAGTGCGGAGCTGCGAGCCGCTCCGAAAAGTCAAATTCGCTGTTCGCTGCCATCGCCATGGAGCCTTTGCCAAAACACCTCGACCTCGCCGGGCGAAATCGTCGCCAGCAGTTTTTCAAGCTCGGCCTGCATGCGATCTCCTTCAACGCCGAGCTTCCTCAGGAACCCCGCGTCCTCACGCTTTAGCAGCTCGCGCTTCGCCTCAAGCCCAGGCGCAGCCTCCAAGATCGCGGCAAGCCGGGAATGCCGGCTCTGCATGAACGCTGCAGCGGTCATGACACGCGATTCCCAAACCGGCCGCACCTGGTCCACAGGCACGAGTGTCTTTTCCCGGATGCCTTCCTTAGCGCGCTTTTCTCTGACCTCCATCTCGAGCAACTCCGTCTCCAGGCGAGATTTCGCGCCGCCGGCTCGTTGCTCTGCCCGGTTGAGCTGCCAAGCGATCACCGCGGCAGTGTCGTACTTGTTTTCTTCGCCCCTCGCTCCGCGTTCCAAAATCGGCAGTGGTGGAGTTTCCTTCTGCCACTCCCAGATCGTCGAGTTGTCCCTGCCAAGAATTTCCACTAGCTCAGCCTGGTTCACGATCCGCCCCATGTACTCACCCTCATAAACCGACCGCTTGGATACCCTCCAGAGTGGTGTCTCTGAATTCGAAAGGGGGTGTTTTTACGCGTGTGCATCATTTGCCCAGGAAGGACCCACTGCGATCATCTGCCTGTCTCACCTCGGGCGCGCTGCTCAATCGCATCGAGGATCAACGGCAACACGCGACGCTGCACTATGTCCGGCATGTCCCAGCGCTTGCGCAGGCTGATCGATCTCTTCACCACGGCGATCGGTGTGAGGCCATGCTCGTTCAGCTTGATATCGAAACCGACAGGCCTTCTCACCGTGCCGCTAAACTTGAACCGAAACTTCTTCTGGACCAGCGTCCCGACTTCAACGCCGCCTCGACGGGACGTGTTCATCGGTGGCCGTACGTACAGAATCCCATTCTTGATGATGGTCAGCTTCTCGCGCCTTAGCCAATCAATAAGCGCGTAGAACTTCTTCGCGCCGATCCTCGATCCAATCACCGTGTTGATCGGTATCAGGAGCGCGCTACCGTGACGCGGGGAGACCGTGCCACCCTGGGCATGGAGGCTGAAGCCTTTCGCGATGTTGTCGATGAGCATGGTGCCCAGCTTTTGGCTCCTCACGCTGATGCGCCAGGTGCGCAGAAAACGCGTCTGCTTGACATTGAATGCACCGCGTTGCTCGGCCTGGAGTGCCGCCCTGACCGCCGGCTTCGCGTCCACCATGCCAGATCGAATAGCACGATCCATGGCGCGTTTGCGCCCCGCTATCCGCGCCTGCAGCTCAGCGATGTTGGAACGGATGCTAATTTTCATCTCGCGTGCTCCGCGATACCGAAGAGGTAGTGCCGCGGCTCGCCGGTGCGAGTGATCGTTCCGCTGTCAACTAGCTTCCTCAACAGGAAGTCGAGGTGACTACCGCTCGGAATGCCGACGCCTCGATCGCAGATCTCACGTCGGGTAAGGTGCCGACCAGCTTGCTTGATTGCGTTGACGATCCGCTCGGCCTTCGACTTCGGCATCAAATTCGCCTCCGAGCTTGCGTGCGCAGCCTCCTCCAGGAGCACGATAGGCGCTCGGGCTAGGTGTACCCGCGTGCTCACCACGCCGAGGCGCTGCAACTGCTCCAGCGGTCTGCCTGAGCGCTCTGTGCGTGCCGCCGATATCCGCTCGAAGTCGAGAAACTCAGCGAGGTTCACGTGGCCACCTTTGGTTAAGGACGAACTTGGCACAAATTCATTTTTACTTTCCATGAATTGGGATGAATGCAGACGGGAGTTGATATCAGCCGTGGCAAGAATTCTTCTATGATTTCTTTCCTTTATGGAGGATATAGAGGGGTAAGAGGGCGCACGCGCGCGCGTATACGCGTACGCGCGGGCGCCTACACGCGCGCTCGCGCTCACGCGCACCCATGCCCTCACCATGCGCGATAAGGTCATCGGGATTTTGATTACACGGAACAATTCGTACATACGCCACGCGTGTAGACCGCTCGATATGGTCATCAGGATTTTGATTGCGCAGAACATTTCGTGCCAAGGCGACTAGCGTCTGCCGGTCTATTAAAACTCGGTTCCAAAGTGGAACCGAGTTTTCCGCGCCCAAGGGACTTTGCGAGGTCGAGACATGCTTGGTGTCGGCGTTGAGCCTCTCGAATCAAAATACCTGGCGGCACACATAGATCGACACACTTAGGTAGCTTCGCGTAGGCGTCAGACTTCATGAAGGCGCTCAGTGCCACGCGGGAGTAGACGATGCGGCCGACGCGGCCGACGCGGACGACCGGAATTTTCGGACTTTTCTTGCGCCGATCACGCCGCACGGCGGCGAGTGAAATATTGAGAAAATATGCGGCGTGGCGCTCGCTGCAACAATTCGCCATCAGCTTGGCGATGTTTTCGGGCCCGAGCGTTCGGAGGATCACGGCGCGACCAACCCGTCGCAGTACAGGATGGCGGCTTCGCCGAATCGCGCGACGCCAGAGCGCACCCATTCGACCGAGCCTTGATGCGCCTTCGGCGGCGCGCCTAGCAGGAAAATGTTGCGCTGCTTCATTTCCAGCTTCGCGTTGGCCACGCGCAACTTAACGCGACGGACGTTGCCCGAGCGCATGACCTCCACAACGAATTTGTTGAGGCCGACGGGGAACAGATCACCCCGTGCGCGCGACCAGGCCACAAAGCAGCGATAAGTGTCCTCGACAAGCGCGGGGCAGCTCGGCAGCGGGATCTTGCCCGCTTCGACTTCCCGTAAGAAGTCGACGCCTCCTCCGACAAGAAAAACGCCAGGCGAGAGTCTCAAGCTCGGCCTCGATGAAGCAACCATCGAGGCAGGGTACTGCGTGTGAGACGGGTTCTAGCGCAAAAGCGGGTGTCTTATTCTTGCCCAGTTTTTGCGCGCGGCATCAAATAGTCAAGGATTGCCGGTGTCTCCATATATTTCTCGACCGACGACTGACTGCCTGCGGGGTTAACTAATTTCCCCGCGAACGCTTTCCAACGACCAGGAGCCTTCGGGTCTTTGGGGTCGGGATGTGGAATCTCGCCGAGCGCTAAGACGAAATCGAGATATTTCTCCCACCGCTCCTGCCGCTTGGCCTTCGGGATCCGTTGCACATGCTTCGAAAATGCCATGCCCAACATCATTTTCGCAAAGGTTGCCGGGGCCGTTTTTTGGTTTTTCCCTTTGACAGCTTTGATCTGATCTATGTGCCAGCTCAAGCGCTTCGCGAAGCAGCGAAGCTCCGCGCGAAGAATCATTAGGGACGGTAGTCCGTTCTCCACGGCCCGAATGTTTTGGCGAAGCTCATTCAACGCCTTGTAAATCAGCGCCGGCTTGGCCATGCCGTCCACGGCGCTCAGCCGATACCAGTGGACGACAGCCACCATGTCATTCCAGGCTTCGGAGAATAGGGCGTCATTCGGATCGCTCAAGATCGAGGCGAAATCCTCCTTGATCGCCTTTGTTATCTCGATGTTTTCGAATTTGATCGTCAAAGGTAGCGCCTGCAGCCTGGTGTACTTCTTCCGCAGAGCGAGCGCGGAGCTATCGCTATAGTCCGCGTTTCCGGGCTCCGCGCTTCTAACTTTTACAGGCGCTCCGCGTTCGCGGTTTTTCTTTGATGCCGGCGACATCGAGGGGGCTTGCAGATTAGTTGTGCCAGGTCGGGTCGCTGAGAATGTGGGCCAGTTTCGCCCAGCGCAGTAGCGCGGAGCGCATCGTAGAACTCCTTGCCGTCGTCAAGGCAACACACGAGCCCTGTTTACCGTCGTCGTCGCCGGAGACAAGTTCGCTGAACGCTTCTCGAAGGCCTTGCAACACATCGATCGCATCCAACAGGTTTTGCCGGCTGAAGCGCAATTCCAATTTATCCATGATCGTCTCTTTTATATTGATTGAAGCCAACCCATGCGGAGAAACCCCTGGTACTTGCCGGGAATGAGAATCGACGGGTTCACCGTCACGTCCGGGATGGCGCCGCTCCGCGACCAGCCGCGCCGACGCTTGACCTTGCCGCCCTCGTAGCTCGGCCCATCGACCGGCCACTCGCCGCCAGGTGTGCGCACCATCAGACTGATTCCATCCGGACCTTGTAGAGCGTTCCACTCCGCGTTCCACATCGCGCCGGCCGGCGCCGCGGCGAGCGTGACGAGCTCGTCGTTGTCGGATCTCCGGAACAGCGCGGCCGGATTGAATTGCCGCTTGTCCCCGTCCGCGAACCGGTAGCCGCACGAGCAGCTCCTCGGCCAGCGCGGATCATCCTTCGGGATCAATCCGAAGATCTCAGCCTTTGTCAGGTACACGGGCCTATCATCCCTCATCGGCCAGCCACGCGCGGCGAGCTGCGCGATCGACGTGCGCTCCACGATTACAGAAACGTTGTGATACCCGAAGCCGGAAACCTCGCACTTGTCGCGATCACCGCCGCGATACCGCCTCAGTGACAGCTCGACCTGGTCGGTCGGCTGCAGCCAGAAACACCGGATGGCATCAGTCATGGGAGGCCTCCTTGTCGTCCGCCTTCAACAAACTCCGCGGCCCGGGCAGCCATTCCTCAACATCTTGCATACCAATATGTCCGAGACTGCGATTTACGCCCGCGACGAGTTGCCCAGCCCGTTGGACGGCGAGCTGAATGGCAACGTCGATGCCGTCGAAACTGCCGTCGGCCTCTTTCGCAGGTAATAGATCACGATAGATCGAATGAAGCAGCGACTCCACTGCAACGAGATCGTGGGAAATACGCTGGGACTTCAGGCTACCTTGTTCGTAAGCTTCCTTGTTAGACGTCATCATGATGTAAACCTCCTTGCGGGTTGCATTGCTGTCACGCGTCGAGCTTGGCGCTCCGCGCGTTTCTTCGCCATGGCCACGCGCGCTGCGATGCGTGCGGCGCAGTCGAAGATCTGACGGAAGGTGATCGCGTAGCGTTTCGGACTGCGTTCCCGGCGTGCGTCCAGTGCCCGGCCGCCGGAGAACTCCAGTACGATGCCCTCGGCGCGGAGCCGGCGCCTCACCGGCCCGGTGCGCTGCCACGGCTGGCATTCCGACAGCCGCGCCCAGATCGAAACTTCCCCGATCTGGAGATAGAGGCCCGGCTCGCCGTCATATTCGAATTCGCGGAGCACGCGACGCCGCTTGCCTTCGTGGATGACGTAGGTTGCGGGCTTCATGATCCGCCCTCCAGGCGCTCCACCGCCGGGAACCCGATGTCCGCGAATACTTCTTTGAGCTCCTCCATTGCATCCAGAGCAACCCAAGCCTCAGCGCCACCTTTGCAGACGGTTGCCGAATACCTAGTGACTTCGGTCGACACACTCGAATGCCCCTCTTCCACCACGATCAATCCCGCTCGCAAAGGGACCGTGCTGAGGTTCGCTTTGTAGAGGAAGAACTTCTTCCATCGATTTCTTCCCCAGCTACGGCTGGGCGGCATTAAGGGAATTGGCTCAGTCTCAACTGTGAGCAGCAGCACGCCCTCGAATTGAAGGTCGGGCTTGCCATCTCGACGCACGACGAGCGTGCTTGGCTCTCCCGAAGGCGCGCGCGTGACCTTCAGCGCTTTGGGCATATCAACCTCAGTCTGGGATGCTGCAGGGGATGATGCGGGCGAGCCCGCCAGAACGGCAGAATGTTTCACAATTTCACTCCTTCACGACCGGGAAACGCCCCCCGGTAACTGGGTCGTGGCACACGCCACTACTGCAAGTATAAGCACCGCCACGAAGATGCGTCAACTTGTACGCATAGCGGACGGCTTGCATCGCGTACAACTTCGCGGAGTATTTCGCGGAGTGATTCGACGAGCGCGGCTTCGGCAAGCCTGTAGTGACGGCGACGCAGCGCACGGTCGAGTCCGAGTGTCCTGCTTCTTTGGTAGGACACTATGGTGCCTAATTGCCTTTCTCCGCCTATTGAAACTTCAGCGTTTGTTGACCCATTCTTTTTAGGAAGATCCGCGAGAATCCGTTTCCCGATCAACGGTGGAGTCCCGAATTGTGATTCCGGTTGTCGTGGGTTCGAGTCCCATCGGCCACCCCACCTTCCTCCTCAGCGGCGCTGATATTGCGCTGCTCCGAAAAGAATCTCCCGGGCTCTTGGGTCGTACTGCCCCGGGGGAGTCGTCTGCACATCCGCCAGAACCTTCAGCGCGCGCTGGACCGCCGGACGCGCAGCGATTCCGTCGAACCACTGCTTCACTTTCGGAAATTCGGCCCAGTCGATGCCGTTGCGCTCGCTCGCGCGCAGCCAGGGAAAGATCGCCATGTCGGCGATCGAATAGCCGGCGCCCGCAAAATAACGGACCTCCGAAAGCCGTTTCTCCATCACACCGTGCAGCCGCCTGACCTCGTTGCCGTAGCGGTTGACGGCATAGTCGATCCGCTCCGGCACTGCGTTGCTCCTGAAATGGCCGGACTGTCCCATCATCGGTCCGATCGAACCCATCTGGAACATCAGCCACTGCAGCGCCACGTACTTCCCGGCATCATCGGCGGGCAGGAACTTGCCGGTCTTGCCGGCGAGATAGACGAGGATCGCTCCGGACTCGAACACGGGGAACGGCTTTCCTCCGGGACCCTCACGATCGACGATCGCGGGGATCTTGTTGTTCGGGCTTGTTCTCAGAAAGTCCGCACCGAACTGCTCGCCCGTCCGGATGTTCACCGGCCGCACCTCGTACTTGAGGCCGGTTTCTTCGAGCATGATGTGGATCTTGTGCCCGTTGGGGGTCGGCCATGTATAAACTTCGATCATCCGGATGTTCCTTTCTCCTAGAGGGATTCTCCCTAGCTCACGGTGGACATTAATTCAGTCACGCTGGAATTTTCCGCGGATCAATTTTGACGACTTTGCCGTCGCGCAGCACCGCGACCTTATTTCCGGCACGTCGATGCATGTCGACAGCCTCTTTCACTGCCGTGCTCACCGCTCTGTTGATGGTCGCGCTATCCGCGAAAGTCTCGGTCAGGTTGCGTTTGCGCGAATGTTTCCTAGTCATAGCTTGCCCCCAGCTTGACGAATTCATTCCAGACTTCGCGAACCGCGAGTATGCGGGTGTAAGGAGAATTCCCCTTGCCAATCGCCACCAGCCTGGGTGTTAAGTCTGAATTATCGTATATCCGCCATTGATCAGCGAGAGGCATGTAAAGACCGGAGAAATTCTTGATGCCTGCGTAGTATCTACGCTTAATGACTGGAACAGGTATGTCGTGTCCACCTAGTCGGACACGCTGTCTCACCCGCTCAATGGCGAGCCGCGGGTCGGGTAAGAACAGAAAAATTATCCGAACGCGGTAACCCTTGGTCTTGAGGCGCTTGAGCCAAGGGGCAAAAGACCGGGCCGAAAGGGTAGACTCGAAAGCGAAGTTCTTACGGCTTTTTGACAACTCCGACAGCCGCCGCAACATCACCCGACCAGCGCGAAAGGCTGCGGAATCTGGGGAAAAAGCGGATAACCCGGAAGCGATGGTATCGGCGTTGACAAACTCTTGGACTCCCAAGGCTCCTCGCAATAATCGCTGGGCAACGGTCGATTTGCCGGCACCATTGGGCCCTGCGAGAAGAATGACGTGAGGCATTGTCTAGGTCATGCGGGGATCAGGATCGGTTCTCCCAACACTGGCGATACTTTAACAGTACAGCCTCGTCGAGAAGAAAGCTGGGCGAAGAACCCAGCTACGTAAATGATTGGCGCGCCCGGCGGGATTCGAACCCACAACCCCCAGCTTAGAAGGCTGGTGCTCTATCCGGGTTGAGCTACGGGCACTGCAGGTCTTGGTCGGGGTGGAGAGATTCGAACTCCCGACATCTTGCTCCCAAAGCAAGCGCGCTACCAGGCTGCGCTACACCCCGCGGGTGCGAAATGTTACGCCTTCGCCCCCGGCACGGTCAACGCGATTTCCGCGATCCGTGGACATCGAAGATGCGCTTGCCCTAGTGTTGGATTTCTGGTATCAAACCCGGATCGATTCGTGGAGATTCTGCGTGGAATTGCTGCACAAGACCTTCCCGCCCTATGTGCCGAAAAAGGGCGAGGAGTACATGAATTCCGGACAGCGCGAGCATTTCAAGGCGATTCTCGGGGCCCTGAAGCTCGAGTTGTCGCAGGACATCGACCGCACCGTGCACACCATGCAGATCGATGCCACCGTCTTCGCCGACCCGAACGACCGCGCCAGCCAGGAATCCGACATTGCCGTGGAGCTTCGAAATCGCGACCGTGACACCAAGCTGATCAGGAAAATCGACGAGACGATTGCGCGGATCGAAAAGGACGACTACGGCTATTGCGAAAATTGCGGCGTGGAAATCGGGCTGAAGCGGCTCGGGGTGCGGCCCACCGCCACCTTGTGCATCGACTGCAAGACGCTCGACGAATTGCGGGAAAAGCAGGTGGCGAAGTGAGTAGTGTCGCGCTTCTCGCGACACTACTCATCCCCGCGTACGCGGGGATCCAGCGACTATAGACCGTTCCGGACTCCCGCTTCCGCGGGAGCAACGAAAACTTCCGCGGGAGTGATGAAAAATGGCGCCGTCGGCGCCATTTTTCTTTTGACCCTGCGCCGCCGGATCAGGACTGCGCCGCTGCGGCTTCCTTGACCGCCTTCATGCTCAGGCGCACGCGCCCTTTCTCATCGGCTTCAAGGACCTTGACCTTGACCTGCTGGCCTTCCTTGAGATGGTCGGATACGTTGTTGACGCGCTCGTGGCTGATCTGCGATATGTGCAGGAGACCGTCCTTGCCTGGGAGCAATTGCACGATTGCGCCGAAATCCAGGAGTTTCAGAACCGTCCCGTCGTAGATCCTGCCGACCTCGACGTCGGCGGTGATGTCCTCGATGCGTTTCTTTGCCGCGAGCCCGCCGTCGGAATTGATGCAGGCAATCGAAACGGTACCGTCATCCGAAATCTCGATAGTCGTTCCCGTTTCCTCCTGCAGGCCACGGATGACCACGCCTCCCTTGCCGATGACGTCGCGTATTTTCTCCGGATTGATCTTGATCTTGATGATGCGTGGCGCAAAAGTCGAAATTTCTGCCCGCGATCCTTCGAGGGATTGCTTCATGATCCCCAGAATCTGCATACGGCCCTCCCGGGCCTGATCGAGCGCCACCTGCATGATCTCCTTGGTGATGCCCTCGATCTTGATGTCCATCTGCAATGCGGTTATGCCGCGTTCGGTGCCTGCGACCTTGAAATCCATGTCGCCCAGATGATCCTCGTCGCCGAGAATGTCGGTGAGCACCGCGAAACGCTTGCCTTCCTTGATGAGTCCCATGGCAATCCCGGCCACGTGCGCCTTCATCGGCACGCCTGAGTCCATGAGCGCGAGACTGCCGCCACAGACCGAGGCCATCGACGAGGAGCCGTTCGATTCGGTAATCTCGGAGACCACCCGCATCGAATACGCGAATTCCTCTGGGGAAGGCAGTACCGCCAGGAGCGCCCGCTTGGCAAGCCGCCCGTGACCGATCTCGCGGCGCTTGGGCGACCCCATGCGTCCGGTCTCGCCGGTGGCATACGGGGGCATGTTGTAGTGGAGCATGAAACGCTCCTTGTATTCACCCATCAGCGCATCAATGATCTGCTCGTCGCGGCCGGTCCCGAGCGTCGCCACCACCAGCGCCTGCGTTTCGCCCCGGGTGAAGAGCGCCGACCCGTGAGTGCGCGGCAGTACACCTACCCTGACTGTGATCGGGCGCACGGTACGCGTATCGCGGCCGTCGATGCGCGGCTCCCCGTCCAGAATCTGCCCGCGAACGATCTTCGATTCCAGGTCGAAGCAGATTTCCTTTACCGTGTTCGCATCCGGCCCGCCTTCCTTGCCGACGCCGGTCTCCTCGAACACGCGCTTCCAGATCGCGTCGATCGCCTCCGAACGCGCCCGCTTCTGCCGAAGCTTGAACGCCTCCCGCAGGTCGCTCTCCGCCAGGTCCTTGAGACGCGCCACCAGGGAGGCATCCTTCTCCTTGGCCTTCCAGTCCCAGGCCGGCTTGGCGGCCTGATCGGCCAGTTCGTGGATCGCCTGGATCGCCGCTTTCATCTGCTCGTGACCGAACACCACCGAGCCGAGCATCACGTCCTCGGGAAGCTCGGAGGCTTCCGACTCCACCATCAGCACCGCGTGCTCGGTTCCCGCAACGACCAGATTGAGCTTGCTCTCCTTGAGTTGGGTGGCCGTGGGGTTGAGCACGTATTGTCCGTCGATGTAACCGACGCGAGCCGCTCCGATCGGACCACTGAAGGGGATCCCGGAGAGGGTCAGCGCTGCCGACACACCGATCAACGCGGGAATATCGGGATCGACCTCGGGATTGCACGACAGCACTTGCGCAACCACCTGAACTTCATTGTAAAACCCGTCCGGAAACAACGGACGAATGGGCCGGTCGATCAGGCGTGAGGTCAGGGTTTCCTTCTCGGACGGGCGCCCTTCGCGCTTGAAAAACCCCCCCGGAATCTTGCCGGCGGCGTAGGTCTTCTCGACGTAGTCGCAAGTCAGGGGGAGAAAGTCCTGGTTCGCTTTCGCCGCCTTTGCCGCGACCACCGTGCACAGCACGACGGTGTCATCCATGGTAACCACCACCGCACCGTGCGCCTGGCGGGCGATCTCGCCGGTCTCCAGCGTCACTTGCTGGGCGCCGTAAGCAAACGTTTTCTTAACAGAGGTCAGAGCCATGGTTTTCCCGATAGGTTGACCGAATCCGGCCGCACTGCCCGACGATTCGGTGGGGGTTTGCTCCGCAGCAACTCACGGAGCCGGACTGAAGAATCAAAACGCCCGACGGGTGCCGGGGGTCGAGGGGGTTACTTGCGCAGACCAAGTTGCTCGATCAGCTGCTTATATTTCCCGGCATTCTGTCGCTTGAGGTAGTCGAGGAGTTTGCGTCGCTGGCTGACCAGATGGAGCAAGCCACGCCGCGAATGATGATCCTTGACATGGGCCTTGAAGTGGTCGGTCAACCCGTTGATGCGCGCAGTAATCAGCGCAACCTGCACTTCGGGCGAACCAGTGTCCCCTGCGGCGCGCTGATGTTTTTGGACGATTTCTGCTTTCTGCGTCACGCTGACCGGCATATCCACTCACTAATCTCTTCGCGAAAGGCGGGCATTTTACCTTGAATTCAGAGTCTTCAACAAGCGTTTCATGACCGCCAGGGAGCACCTTACCGATGCGCGAGCAGCCGCTTGGCGTGCAAAGTCCCGTCCACGTCGACCTGCCCGGTTCCGAAGAACGCGCCACCTTCCCCGAACACCGCCACGGAGCGACTGGGTCCGCCGACCGGGATGGCCCCTCCCTGGCGAAATCTGGCCGATGCCTCGCCGTGGATATCCAGCCTTGGCCGCGAACTCACCAACGCTTCGGGCGGCAGCAGGCACGCCAGGCGCTCCGGCGGGGACAAGGATTCCAGCGTCTCCAGCCTGATCGCCTGATCCAGGGTGAAGCCTCCGACCACCAGCCGCTGCAACGCTGCGAGATGCGCCCCGCATCCGAGCGCCTCGCCGAGATCCTCGGCCAGGACGCGGATGTAGGTGCCTTTGCTGCAGCTCACGCGCAGTACGACGGTCTCGGCGGAATAGTCCTCCAACTCGAGGCGCCGGATCACCACCCGCCTTGGGGTGCGTTGCACGGTAGTGCCGCTGCGCGCGTACGAGTAAAGCGGCCGCCCCTGGTGCTTGATCGCGGCATACATCGACGGAACCTGTTCGATCTCCCCGAGAAATCGCGATAACGCCTCGAGCAGCCGGTCGCGCGTGACCGCGACCTCGCTGCGCGCCAGTACGGGCCCCTCGGCGTCGCCAGTGGCGGTGCGGACACCGAGCGTCAGTCTTGCAAGGTAGGCCTTGTCGGCGTCCAGCAAGTCCCCGCAAAACTTGGTCGCTTCACCCAACCCGACAATTAGCAGGCCGCTCGCCAGCGGATCCAGGGTCCCGGTATGCCCCGCCCGCGCGGCGCCGAGCACGCGCCTGGCGTGCTGCAACACCGCGTTCGAGCTCGGCCCGACGGGCTTGTCGATGAGCAGAACTCCGTCCACCGCCGGCTGGCGCGGAACACCCTGCATCGGCTCAGTCCTGATCCGGATTCCTTCCCTTGACCGCGGCGTCGATCAACTGGGAAAGACGAACGCCGCGTTCGACCGACGCGTCGTGGTGAAAGTGCAGCTCCGGGGTGACCCGCAGCTTGAGCCGCGCACCGAGCAGCGAACGAAGGAATCCCGCAGCACGCTTCAGCCCGTGTTCGGTCTGGGTCAAGGCATCCGACTCACCCAGCATGGTGAAGAAGACCTTGGCATGAGCGAGATCCGGAGAGACCTCCACCCCGGTCAGCGTGACCATGCCCACGCGTGGATCCTTGAGTTGGGTGCGCAACAGCTCGGACAATTCACGATGAATCTGGTCCGCCACGCGCCGCAGTCGCTGTTGGTTTGCCATGAGGTGATCGAATGCGGAGCAAAGCGATCGGCCGTCGTGCAAGCAGATCCTTCGCCGCGCTACGCGCTCCTGGAGGATGGCGCGGGCACTACAGTGTCCGAGCCACTTCCTGGACTTCGTAGATCTCGAACTGATCGCCGACCTGAATCTCGTTGTAGCCCTTCACCGACATGCCGCATTCGAAACTTGCCTTGACCTCGCGTACGTCTTCCTTGAAGCGCTTCAGCGAATCGATCTCTCCGGAGAACACCACGACGTTGTCCCGCAGGACCCGCAACAGGGCATTGCGCCGCACCAGGCCTTCCTGCACGTAGCAACCGGCGACCGCCCCCACCTTGGAAATCCTGAAGACCTGCCGGACCTGCACCAAGCCGAGCACGTTCTCCTTCCTTTCCGGCGCGAGCATCCCCGAGAGCGCGGCCTTCACCTCGTCGACCGCGTCATAGATGATATTGTAGTAACGCACGTCGACCCCGGACGCTTCCGAGGCCTTGCGGGCCGCCGTATCCGCACGCGTGTTGAACCCGATGATCACGGCCTTGGAGGCGAGCGCGAGGTTGATGTCCGACTCGGTGATGGCACCAACGCCGCTGTGTATCACGTTGACTTTCACCTCTTCGGTGGCAAGCCCGCTGAGCGCGTGGACCAGGGCTTCCTGGGAGCCCTGCACATCGGCCTTGATGAGCAGCGGCAGCATCCGGATACCGCCTTCGCCCATATTCTCGAAAATATTTTCCAGCTTCGCCGCCTGCTTCTTGGCGAGCTTCACGTCGCGGAATTTTCCCTGGCGGAAGAGCGCGATTTCCCTTGCCTTGCGCTCGTCCCCCAGCACCATCACCTCTTCGCCTGCCGCGGGCACGCCCGACAATCCCTGGATTTCCACCGGAATCGAAGGACCGGCTTCAGGGACCGGGTTGCCGTTTTCGTCGAGCATGGCCCTGACCCGGCCAAACGACGTACCCGCGAGAACCACGTCGCCGCGTTTGAGCGTGCCCGACTGGACCAGAACCGTCGCAACCGGACCGCGCCCCTTGTCCAGACGCG
>JBGPTG010000014.1:0-21848 GCA_041490545.1 Gammaproteobacteria bacterium | reverse complement strand
GTACTGCCTGCCCCCGCCGATCCGTACGCTATTCTTTCCGGCTCGCGCTTGCCGATCGACACGAACTCGGCGAGTGTTTTGGCGGGCACCGAAGGATGGACGACCAGAACCAGCGGAGTCGTGACACCGCGCGAAATTGGCGCAAAATCGCGCTCCGGATCGTAGGGAAGATTCTTGTACAGGCTCGGATTGATGGCGAGCGCGGGATTCGACGACACCAGGATCGTATAACCGTCCGGCGCTGCCTTTGCCGCTGCTTCGGCGCCGATATTGCCGCTCGCGCCCGGCCGGTTGTCGATGATGAATTGCTGCTTGAGGCTTTCGCCCAACCCCTGGGCCAGCAGCCGCGCAAAGAGATCGGTACCGCCCCCGGGCGACGAAGGCACGATGATCCTGACCGGGCGCGAAGGCCAGGAGTCCTGAGCCGCGGCTGGCCCCATGCTGAAGGCCAGGACAACGAGCGCGATGGCGAATGACGGTCTCATGTGCTTTCCAGTCGTAGACGGGATTCGGGCCCGGAGCATCAGTGTCGGACGGCCGCGGCGGATGCGCCACTCATCGAAATCGTGCCCAAATAGGTACTCTGGCCGAGCTTGACCTCGACGGCCTTCGTCGCAAATCGCGGATCTGCGATCTCCACCCGGTACGCTCCGCTGTTTTCCTCCAGGCTCTGGAACTTGAAATCGCCGTAGGCATCGCTGCGCGTCTCGCCGATCATGCGCTCGCCACGGTGCAGGCGCACCCGGGCGCCTTCCACGCATTCAGTCACTCCGTCGATGACGCCGGCGACACTGCCACCGACGAAGGCCTTGAAATAGCGATCGAGATTCTTGTAATAGACGCGCGGCTGGGTCTTGTACTCGGGGTGCAGAACTTCGAGTTTTTCCTCCGCGATCATTTTGCGCATGTCCTCGTCTTCCGCGTGCACCGTACGAATCGCCTGGGTCGGGCACACCTGCGAGGCGCGCGTCCTGGTCCAGCCCTGGTCGAGCAGGTGCGCATCGAACGGCCAGGCCTGGGGAAGCTGTTGCTCTTCGTTCCAGTAGATCGCGCCGTAAGGGCAGGCACCGACCAGCTGCCGCTGGCCCTTCGCCTTCACCGGGTCGATGATGACGATGCCGTCGGATCGCTTGGTGATGGCGCCGTCCTTTGCGGCCTTGACGCACGGCGCGTCGTCGCAGTGGTTGCAGGTCACCGGCAGGTACGCGACTTCCACCATCGGCACCTGCCCCTTCTCCCGCTGCAGGATGTCGATCCAGCGCTGCCCGTGCTTCGACATGGAAGCGGAGTAGCCGGGAAAGTCGTTGTCGTAGTACTCGTCGTGGCAGGCGACGGCGCAGGCGTTGCAGCCGAAGCACTTCGCCACGTCGATCACGAGATTCCATTTTTTCATGAGCCCTCCTGCTACTTCGCCATGGCGGGGTGCTTGTCCGCCTCGGTCCTCGCCGCCGTTCTCGCCGCCGTCGTCGCAGATGAAGATTCGCCGGCAGCACCTTCGAGACGCGTGGAACCGTCCCACAACACCACCTGCACGAGGCAGGAGTTGGCCGCGGTTCCGGTCACCTTCTTCGCGATCGAGCGCTTCGACGTGAGCTGATTGATGCAGCCTCCGCGATCCACGGAATACCCGGGCTCGCCCAGCGGCTCGTAGCAGGCCGAGGACTCATAGGCGTGCACCACGCCGCGCGGCAGGCGCTGCGTGAGGTGCGCGGCGCACACCACCGCCCCGCGATCATTGTGGATCTTGACCAGATCGTGCTGCTTGATGCCCCGTTCCGCGGCGTCCTGCCCGTTCATGCGCAGCACCCAGTAGTAGTGCCCGTTCACCAGCACCCGGTGCTCCTTGATGTCGTTGATCGAGCTGTCCTTGCCGTCGGAGAGCGTGTGATAACTGAAGCGCGAGTGCGGCGAGACGAGCTGCAGCGGGAAGCGCCCGTACAACTCCGTGCCCGGCCCTTCCCACGAGCGCAGGTACTTGACGATCGGCGGGCGTTCCGGATCGTCGGGATCGAAGCGCTTGAGGCTCGAGCATTCGAACTCGAACTTCCCGGATTGTGTCTGCAGGCCTTTCATGAACTCCTCGCCGTAGTCCCCGGGGAGCGGATGCGGCTCGGGCACGTCTTTCTTCCGGCCCTCGTAGAACCAGCGCAGCGACACCGGGTCGCGCCTGTCCTCCGGCAGGGGCGGCACGACGAAATAACCCTTCTTCAGGAATTCCTTCCAGGAGATGTGCTTCGGCAGGTCGGACGAATCGAACAGGCGCTTCACCCAGTCGATCTCGCTCATGCCTTCGGAAAAGTAGGCGCCCAGTCCGAGCCGGCTCGCGAGCGCCTCGAATATCTGGAAGTCCGACTTCGATTCGCCCAGCGGCTCGATGCACTTGTGCTGCATGAGAACCACGCGATGGTTCATCTGCGTCTGGCCGTGCAGCGCGTAGCCGCCGGTGCCCCCGAACTCGCTGATATCCCATCGCTCGAACTGCGTGCACGCAGGCAGGATGACGTCGGCGAATTTGGTCTCGCCTTCGAACCAGATCGACTGGCTGACGACGAAGTCCAGCTTCTCGGTGCGGTAGGCGTGCACGTAACGGTTGGTCTGGGTCATGGTGCCGATCGAGGCGCCGCCGTACTTGTAGAGCATTCGGATCGGCGAGTGGCCCGGCGCCGGATAACTGAATTTCTGGAACTGGCTCTCGATGGTTTTGCCGTTCCAGGGGTAGCCCTCCGCCTTGCCTTCGAGGATCGCCTCGGGAATCTGCAGCCGCGGCACCTTCTGCGTGGACGGATTGAAGGTCGGCAGTTGCGGCATCCTCTGGTAGAGGCTGATCGGCATGCCGGTGTTCTCGATATCGCCGGACATCCCGCCGTCCGCGTAGCCGGGGAAATAGAAATGCAGATCGACCGGCGTGCCCCACTGCAGGTGGCCGTAGTTGACGCCGGGCCGTCCCATGCCCTGCATCGCGAGGAGGCACGCGAGCGAGCGCGCCCACTGGATGCCGGTCGCCGAGCGGCAGGCGCCGCCGTGTCCGTTGCCCCAGCCGCCGGCGCCGAGGTAGGTCTTCTTCGTTCCCCAGCGCCGCGCGAGCACGCGCACGTCCTTTGCCGGTATTCCGGTCTCGGCCTCCTGCCATTCCGGTGTCTTCGGAACGCCGTCTTCCTTGCCCAAGATGTAGTCGCGCCACACTTCGAAACCGAGCGAGCGCTCGGCGACGAACTTCTTGTCGTAAAGCCCTTCGGTGATCCAGACGTGGGCGATCGCCATGGCCATGGCGGTGTCGGTGCCGGGCTTCGGAGCGAACCACTTGCCGCCGTGCAGCGCCGCGGTGTGATTGAGATAGGGATCGATGTGAACCACCTCGATGCCGAGCTCGTGCAGCCACATCCGCCGGATGGTGCCCTCGAAGGCGCTGTAGGAGCCGCTCGTCGCTTCCGGGTCGGCCGCCCAGAAAACGACCATCTCGGCCTCTTTCATCAGGTCTTCGACGGTGCTGTAGGTCTCGGTCTGCCCGAGGCGCATGCTGTAGCCGAAGTGATGCATCGCCCCCCAGTACCAGCCTTCCCAGCTGTCCGGGTTGTGCACGACGCGCGTGGTGCCGATGGCGTTGAAGAACTTGTACGCCGAGCTGATGTAGTAGCCGATGTTTCCCCAGTTGTGATGCGAGCCGTGGTTGGCCATGATCGCACCCTGCCCGTACTGCGTCTTGCAGCGCTTGATCTCGCCAGAAACGATGGCTAGCGCCTCGTCCCAGCTGATGCGCTCGTAGCCGGAGATGCCGCGGTTTTTCTGGTTGCGCGCGCCCTTCGGATCGAAGTCCACCCGCTTCATGGGATAGAGCAGCCGGTCCGGCGAATACAGTGTCGTCTTCCCGCACAAGCTGTGGGTCGCTGCCGTGGTCTGACGCGGCGGCGTAAAGCTCTTGCCGCGCGCGTGTATCGTCCACGGCTCGGCATCCGTTTCGTCGAACTCGAGCGGCGTCAGCCGCACCACCTTGCCGTCCTTCACGTATACGAAAAGCGGCCCGCCGTTGGTATTGGTGACATAGCGCGTAGTCCCGTCACGCATCTTCGTCCCGGACTCCCAGCCCACCGACCGGATCATCATCATCGTCTGGGTGAACCAGACGATGAACTCGTCGGGGCCATCGGCCTTGAAATCGAAGTTCTTCATCGCCTCGATGCGATCGAGCTGATCGACCCAGGGGACGAAGAGGCGTGTCCCGAGCTCCGCCGAGGCGACCGAGATGCAGACTTGGGCAGCGGAATCGACACCGCTGCGGGAGGAAACGATCCCGTCCCTGAAGGTGAAGGAGCGCCCCGCCGAGCCATCGAAGGTCCTAATCTGGCAGGTGAAGCTTTTCTCCTTGAGATGCTTGCGGAAGTGCGGATAGCGCAGCGCCTGCAGCCTGATTGCCAGCAGCATCCCGTACAGCAACGCTGAAAACTTCACCGAGGCGATGGTCATGGTTAGCGGCTCCAGTTGCGGCGGCGGGATCCTGTTTCGGCCCGGCGCGAAGCTCAAGTGGGCAGGTCCTCGTCTGTCCAGCGAGTGTTTGGTATTGTATGGGTTCTGTCTGCGCGGGGGAACCATGAGGAAAAATCTTGTTCGGCTTGTCGCCGCCAGTGCGGCGCTGTTCTGTGCAGCTGCGTCCGCCCAGTATCCGACCCGGGCGATCAAGCTGATCATCCCGATTCCGCCGGGGGGCGCGCCCGACATTTCTGCGCGGGTGCTCGGCCAGCGGCTGGCCGAGTTACTCGGCCAACCCGTGGTCGCGGAAAATCGTCCGGGCTCGAATGGCAACATCGCCATCGAACTGGTGGCGAAGTCGGCGCCCGACGGCTACACGCTCGGACTTTTCGCCGACAGCATGATGACAATCAACCCGCACCTCTACAAGTCCATGCAGACCGACCCCATCAAGGATCTAGCGCCGGTCGCTTCGGTGGTGTCGAACCAGTGGGTGTTGTCGGCGAATCCCTCGGTGCCCGTCAAGACTTTCAGGGAGTTCATCGAGTACGCGCGCGCCGCGAATCCGCCGCTCGCCTATGCCTCGGGGGGCAACGGCAGCATCCATCAGCTCGCGATGGAGATGCTCAAGGCCCGCGCCGGAATTTCCCTGGTGCACGTGCCTTACAAGGGGGGCTCCCCCGCGACGACGGCGACGGTCGCCGGGGAAACTGCGGTCATGTTTTCCGGCACTTCGAGCGCCCCGCAGATCCGCGCAGGCCGGCTGCGCGCGCTCGCCGTGACCGGGTTGAAACGGTCCCCGCTGTTTCCCGAGTTGCCGACGATCGCCGAGTTCTACCCCGGCTACGAAGTGACGATATGGCTCGGCCTTTTCGCGGCGGCCGGCACCCCCGAGCCGCTGCTCGCGAGGCTGCACGCCGAGGTCAACAAGGCCCTTGCCGAGCCGGAGGTGAAGAGCCGGCTCAACGCGGCGGGTGGCCTCGAGCCGTACATTTCGACCGCCCAGGAATTCTCCGAACTGATCCGCCGCGACTACGATAGATACGGCAAGGTCGTGAAGGACGTGGGAGTCAAGGTCGACTAGGGGCTTGTCCGGCGCTTCCCCAGGTGACCCGCTGTCAACTTCCCGGGGACTGTATAGAATCGCCCGGCAGTTTCGATAACAAGAACCGAAAGGGACGCTCGACGCGGGCGGCTTGCCGCCGGCGTTGCGCGTCCGAACGGATTCACTGAGGACCCAGGGATGGAGGTTTTCCTCGCGTCGATCGTCAGCGTCGCCTTCCACGGCGTGGCGCTCGGCATGATCCTCTACGTGATTTCGGTCGGCCTGTCGGTGACGATGGGCATGATGGGCTTCGCGAATCTGGCGCACGGGGTGTTCGCCCTTGCCGGCGGCTACGTTCTCACCACAGCCATTTCCCGCTTCGGCATGCCCTTTCCGGTGGCGCTCGCCCTCGCCTTCGTGCTCGTCGCCGCGGGAAGCGTGGTGATCGAGCGGCTGCTTTATTCGAGACTCTACAACGCGAGCGATCTCGAACAGGTGCTGTTCACGATCGGCCTGATCTTCATCGCCGTTGCGGTAGCACGATTCATCTACGGGACGCTGCAGCAACCGGTGCACCTGCCCGGGTATCTGAAGGGCCAGTTCGCGCTTCTCGGGCGCGATTTTCCCACCTACCGAGTTTTCATCATCGTGTTCGGCGCGATCACGGTGAGTCTCCTGTGGTTCGGCATCGAGCGCACGCGCTGGGGCGCGATGGTGCGCGCCGCCGTCGACAACCGCGCCATGGCTCAATCGGTTGGGATCAACACGAAGCGGCTCTTCACGCTGACATTTGCGCTCGGCAGCGGGCTCGCAGGCCTGGGCGGCGGCCTCGGCGCGGACATCATCGCGATCCAGCCGACCTACCCGTTCGAGAATCTCGTGTATTTTCTCGTCGTCGTTGCCGTCGGCGGCCTGGGCAGCCTGCGCGGACCCTTCGTCGCGGCGCTGGTGATCGGAATCGCGGACACCTCCTGCAAGTACTGGCTGCCGCAGTTCGGCGCCTTTCCCATCTACGTGGCGACCATCGCCATCCTGCTGTGGCGGCCGGCGGGACTGTTCGGACGGCACGCGTGAGCGCGCACGCCGGAGGCTACAACGCGGATCCCCGCCTCAGGTGGGTCGAGGGGCTCCCGTGGGTGGTTGCGCTGGCGGCATTTTTCCTGATGCCCGAGTACCTGTCCCTAGGCGCCCGGATACTCATTTACATCCTCTACGCGCTGTCACTCGACCTGATCGTCGGCTACGCGGGCATCATCACGCTGGGCCACAGCGCCTACTTCGGACTGGGTGCCTACGTGGCGGGCATCCTCGCCGCCAAGGTCGGCGTCGGGGATCCGCTGCTCCAGCTTGTCGTTGCCGCCGCCGCGGGGGCCGTTCTCGGCGTCACTACCGGCGCCATCATCCTGAGAACCAGAGCGCTGACGCTGCTGATGCTGACCCTCGCGATTACGTCGGTGCTGCTCGAGATCGCCAACAAGGCGACCACTCTCACCGGCGGGGCCGACGGCCTTTCGGGGGTAGTCGTCTCGCCTGTCCTCGGAATGTTCAAGTTCGACCTCTTCGGCAAGACAGCCTATCTCTATTGCCTGGCGGTCCTGTTGCTCGGATGGTGGCTGGTGCGCAAGCTCATTTACTCGCCCTTCGGCACGGCGCTCACTGGAGTGCGGGAGAACAGTCTGCGCATGCATGCCATCGGGGCGCCGGTCTACTGGCGACTGGTGCTGGTGTACACCATGTCCGCCACGCTGGCGGGGGTCGCGGGCGGACTGCTTACGCAGACGAACCAGTTCGTCGGACTGAACGTGCTCTCGTTCGAGTCGGCGGGCGAACTCCTGGTCATGCTCATCCTAGGCGGAGTAGGCCGCCTTTACGGCGCGTTCATCGGACCCGTGGTCTACCTCGTCGCGCAGGACATGCTCGCGAAGCAGTTCCCCGAATACTGGTACTTCGGCATCGGCACGATGCTGGTGCTGGTGGTGATGTTCGCCCGCGGCGGCATATTGGGAATCGTCGACGGGATTCTCGCGAAGCTCCGGAGAAAACCTTGAACGCCGTTCCCGCAGTGCTGGAAACGCGCAGCCTGTGCAAGAGCTTCGGTGCCCTTACCGTGGCCGCGGACATCAATTTCCGCCTGGAAGCCGGGGCCCGGCACGCGCTCATCGGTCCGAACGGTGCGGGAAAGACCACCTTCGTGAACATGCTCACTGGCGTGCTCGCGCCGTCCTCCGGGCAGATCGTGCTCGGCGGCGCGGATGTGACCCGCGTTTCGCAGGCGGCGCGCGTCAAGCGCGGTCTGGGTCGAACCTTCCAGATCAACGCCTTGTTCCGCAGGCTGTCGGTGCTCGACAACGTCGCGCTGGCCGTGGCGGAACGCCTCGGCATCGCTCTTCATGTATTGCGCTCTGCGAGCGCTCACGCCGAGGTGCGCGACGAAAGCATGGAATTGCTGGGCACGCTCGGCCTGGCCGGCGAGGCCAGCCAGCACATCCTCGACCTCCCCTATGGCAAACAGCGTCTGGTCGAAATCGCCATTGCGCTCGGCCTGAAGCCGAAGGTGCTGCTGCTCGACGAGCCCGCCGCCGGCGTGCCCTCCATGGAGTCCGGGCGCATCCTGCAGGTGCTCGACACCCTGCCCAAAGACATTGCGATCCTGATCATCGAACACGACATGGACCTGGTGTTCCGTTTCGCGCAGCGCATCACCGTGCTGGTGCAGGGCGAGGTGCTGGTCGAGGGCCGGCCGGAGGAAATCGCGCACGACCGGCGCGTGCACCAGGTGTATCTGGGAGAGCAGCGACATGTCTGACGCGCTGAAACTCGCCGGGGTGCGCGCCGGCTACGGGGAAACCGTGGTGCTCGAGGACATCGAATTGACGCTTCCCCAGCACGGATCGCTGGCGGTGCTCGGCCGCAACGGCGTGGGCAAGACCACGCTGCTTGGCACCATCATGGGGCACACGACGTTTCACGCCGGAAGCATCGAATTCGAAGGGCGGCCGGTCGCGCGACTGCCGGTCTACGAGCGCTGCCGCCTCGGCATCGGCCTGGTGCCGCAGGCCCGGGAGATATTTCCTTCGCTCACGGTCGAGGAGAACCTCGACGTGGCTTCGCGGCCGGGCCCCTGGTCGTTCGAGCGGATCTACGATCTTTTTCCGCGGCTCGCCGAACGGCGCAGCCACTGGGGCAACCAGATTTCCGGCGGCGAGCAACAGATGCTTGCCATCGGCCGCGCCCTGATGGGAAATCCGACGCTGCTGCTCATGGACGAGCCTCTCGAAGGCCTCGCCCCCATCATCGTCGAGACCTTGCTCGCCGCGATGAAGCGCCTCATCAGCGAAGAAGCGCTGACGGTCGTGCTGGTCGAGCAGCACGCGCGCATCGCTCTCGCGGTGACGCAGAACGCCATCGTGCTGAACCGAGGGCGCATCGCCTACAGCGGACCGAGCGCCGATCTCCTCGCCGACCCGCAGCGCCTCACCAACCTCGTCGTGGCTTGATGCGGCATGCCGCGCTGACCACGCTGGTGCTGCTGGGGATCGCCTTCGTGTCCACGACCACTGCTCAGGACGATCGCGGCGCGGAGCGCGACCGCATGCTTGCCGAGATCGCCGCGATGGCGCTCGCAACCGGGGGCGAAACGGGCCGGCCCCGCTTCGGCGACGCGGTCATGGCGGCGATCCGGAGAGTTCCGCGCCACCGCTTCGTTCCCGCCACGCAGGCCGGCGCCGCCTATGAAAACCGTGCGCTTCCCATCGACGATGGGCAGACCATCTCACAGCCGTACATCGTCGCGCTGATGACCGACCTGCTCGATGCCAAACCCGGCGACTCGGTTCTTGAGATCGGAACGGGCTCTGGCTACCAAGCGGCGGTGCTCGCCGAACTGGTGGCGAAGGTCCGTACGGTGGAAATCGTGCCGCCCCTGGGCAAGCGCGCTGCCCGGCTCCTCGAGGAGCTCGGCTACCGCAACATCGAATTGCGCATCGGCGACGGCTACCAGGGCTGGCCGGAGGCGGCTCCGTTCGACTCGATCCTCGTCACCGCCGCCGTCGCAGAGCCTCCGAAACCGCTTCTCGATCAGTTGAAGCCGGGAGGCCGCATGGTGATCCCCGTCGGCGCCGCCGGCGCCACGCAGCAGCTCGTGGTCATCGAGAAGCGCCCCGACGGTACCCTCGCCACCAAGCACGCTCTGCCAGTGAGGTTCGTGCCGTTTACCCGGTAACGCGTCGTGCGATAGCGCTCACGCTCGCACGCGTCACTGCGGTTTCTGCGGGAAGCAAGCTCGTGGCACAATAGCGTCCATGAGAGACTACTGGCTGAGCAAGCTTTTCTTCGATCTGCAGAGTTCGCCGCCGCTTGCCGAGGAGTACCGGTCCGGTCGCGACAAGATTCTCGATCGCTACCCGCTGAAGCCCGAGGTGCGCGCAGCGATCGAGCGCGACGACGTCGCTTTCCTCGCGCCCAAGGTGAACCCCTACCTGCTGCGCTTCTATTTCGTGGTCGCGGGAATGCCCGAGACGGAGTTTCTGCGCAAGGTGCGCACCGCCGGCGCGGACGTGGCAGCGAGGTCCAGTCATGGCTGAGCTCGTCGGCGTTTTTGCCTCCAGTCACGCGCCGCTCATCATCCGCGGCTGGAAGGGCGTCAACCCCGACAACCAGAAGGCCTTGACCCAGGCGCTGGGTGAACTGGGTCGGCGCATGAAGGCCACCCGGCCGGACGTGCTCATCGTCATCTCCCCCGATCACTGGGTGAATTTCTTCATCGACAATCTTCCGGCCATCTGCGTGGGCATGGGCGAGGAGCATGAAGGGCCGGCCGAGCCGTGGATGAAGGACTGTCCTTACAAAAAAATCGCCGGGCACCCGAAGCTCGCCAATCATATCGTTCAGACCGCTCTCGAAAAGGAGTTCGAGCCGTCGGTGTCCTACCACCTCACGCTCGACCACGGGTTCTGCATCCCGCTCTGGCGCGGCGGCCTCGACCCGCTGCCGCCCGTCGTGCCCATCATATTCAACGATCTCGAGCCCCCGTTCCCTACGGTGCGGCGCTGCCTGAGCTGGGGAAGCATGCTCGCGGAGGCCATCGGCTCCTACCCGGAAAACCTGCGCGTCGCCATCCTCGCGACCGGGGGACTCAGCCACTCGATCGGCGAAGCCACCATGGGTGAGATCGACGAGCCCTTCGACCGCGAATGCATCGGCCATTTCCAGAAAAGCGACGAGCATTCGCTTATCGATTTTCTCAACGAGCGCCTGCCGACCATCGGCAACGGTGCGGCCGAAATCCGCAACTGGGTGGCGGCGCACGGCGCGGCAGGCAAGCGCGGCTTCGAACTCATCGGCTACTGCAACTGCCCGGAAGTCTACGTAGGCTGCGGCTTCGCCTCGTGGAATCTGGGCGCGCCGGCCTGACCGTCCGCTTGATCCTGCAGACCACCATCGCCGGCAGCCTGCCAAAGCCGGCCTGGCTCGCCGAGCCCGGGAAGCTCTGGGCCCCCTGGCTTCTCGATGGCGCGGCCCTCGAGGAAGGCAAGCGCGACGCGATGCGCCTGGTGCTGGCCGACCAGGAGTCCGCCGGGATAGACATCGTCACCGACGGCGAGCAGACGCGCCGTCATTTCGTCACGACTTTCATCGAAGGCCTGCGCGGCGTCGATTTCCAGAACAAGCGCACCGTGCGCATCCGCAATCGCTACGACGCCGACGTGCCGGTGGTCGTGGGCGCCGTTTCGCGGGGCAAGCCCGTGTTCGTCGAGGATCTGCGCTTCCTGCGCGGGCAGACGAAACGCCCCATCAAATTCACCCTCCCCGGTCCGATGACCATGGTGGACACCCTCTACGACAACCATTACAAAAGCCGCGAGAAGCTCGCGCGCGATTTCGCCGGGATCCTCAATCAGGAAGCGCGCGAGCTCGAGCGCGCGGGCGCCGACGTGATCCAGTTCGACGAGCCGGGCTTCAACGTCTATATGGACGAGGTGCGGGACTGGGGCATCGCGACGCTCGAAACAGCGGCGGCGGGTCTCAAGTGCAAGACCGTCGTTCACATCTGCTACGGCTACGGCATCAAGGCGAACATCGACTGGAAGAAGACGCTCGGCTCCGAGTGGCGGCAGTACGAGTCCACCTTTCCCCTGCTCGCCCGCTCGAAGATCGACCAGGTCTCGCTCGAATGCGCAAACTCGCACGTGCCGCTCGACCTGCTGGGGCTGCTCAAGGGCAAGGACGTGCTGGTGGGCGCGATCGACGTCGCCACCGACGAGATCGAGACGCCCGAAAAAGTCGCAGCCACGATCCGCGCCGCCATGAAGTTCGTGCCGGCCGAGAAGCTCTATCCGTGCACCAACTGCGGCATGGTGCCGCTAGGCCGCGAGGTCGCCCGCGGCAAGCTGCGCGCCCTCGCGGCGGGCGCTGCGCTGGTGCGCCGCGAGCTCGGCGCCTAGGCCGTCCGGGGCGGGGACGCCGAGGTTCAGCTCCCCTTGGCCGCGCGAATCGCGCGCCACAGGCGATCGGGAGTGAACGGAAAATCCAGGTCGTGGATGCCCAGCGGCCGCAGCGCGTCCATGACCGCGTTGGCAACCGTCGGCAGGGCCCCCGTGGTTCCGGCTTCACCGGCGCCCTTCACGCCGAGCGGATTGCCGGGAGAGGGAATCGAGCGGTCGTGCAGGCGGATCTCCGGCATGTCGTCGGCGCGCGGCATCGGATAGTCCATGAAAGTGCCGGTGAGCATCTGGCCGGAAACCTTGTCGTAGACCACTTCCTCTCCCAGCGCCTGTCCCAGGCCCTGGGCGATGCCACCGTGCAGCTGTCCTTCCAGGAGTACGTGGTTGATGATGCGCCCGCAGTCGTCCACTGCGGTGTAGCGCTGTATGTCGAGGACGCCGGTGTCCGGGTCGATCTCGACCTCGGCCACGTGCACGCCTGACGGAAACGAGCGCGGCAACGGAATCTCCCCGCCCGAATCGAGCGCACTGCCATGCTTTTTCGCCAGATCCTGGATGCCGATCGAGAGATCCGTGCCTTTGACCCGGTAGCGGCCATTGCTGAATTCGAGGTCCGTGGGGGCGACTTCGAGGTCCTTGGCAGCCAGTTCGGTTCCCTTGCGCACCACTTCGCGGGCGGCGACGAACAGGGCGCCGCCGTGCGCCATCATCGAGCGCGAACCGATGGTGCCTTCGCCGATCAACGCCGGCCCATCCGGGTCGCTCGCGCGCAGCGTGATGCTCTCCGGATCCATCCCGAGAACTTCGCCGACGACCTCCGGATACACCGTCTCGTGGCCCTGCCCCGATGGCCCGGCGAGCACGTAGAGGAGCGCGCTGCCGGATTCGCCGAACTTGATCATCGCCTCTTCCTTGGGCGCCCCGCCCGCGCCAGCGGGCTCGACGAAGGCGGCGCAGCCGATGCCGCGCAGCTTGCCGCGGCGCTTCGCCTCGGCGCGGCGGGACTCGAACGTCGCCCATTCGCCCTGCTTCAAGGCCTCCTCTAGGAGCCCGTGCGGATCGCCGCTGTCGTACTGCGAGTGCGGATGCGGAGTCTGGTAGGGAAAAGCTTCTTTCGGGATGAAGTTGCGGCGGCGCAGCTCGGTCCGGTCGATGCGCATCTCGCGCGCGGCTTCTTCCACCAGGCGCTCGGCGAGATAGCAGACATTGGGCCGCCCGGCCCCGCGGTAGGGGACGGTCGGCGTCGTGTTGGTCACCGCGAGACGATGCCGGCCGTACATCACTGGAATGCGATACAGATTGACTGCGTGCAGCCCGGGCGGCAGCGTGTTGGTGAGCGGTCCGGCCGAGGACAGGTAGGCGCCGGTGTTGACGATCCAGTTGATGCGAATCGCGAGAAAATTCCCGTCCTTGTCGAGCGCGAGTTCGCCTGTCAGCTTGGCGGCGCGTCCGTGATAGTCCGAAAGGAAATTTTCGGAGCGGGTCGAAATCCACTTTACCGGCCTGCCGAGCGCCTTTGCCGCGAGCATCGCCACGGCGTATTCGGTGTAGGCGTCCGAGCGAATGCCGAAGCCGCCGCCGACGTCCTGCGCATGGACCATGATTTTTTCCGCCGGGATTCCGGTGATGCCGCTCGCGCTGTTGCGCATCATCGACAGTCCCTGGGAACTCACGTACAGGTCGTATTTGTCGGCGACCGGATCGTAGGCCGCCAGGGCGGCCTTGGGCTCCATGGGATTGCCCGCCATGCGCTGGCTGTCCAGGACCACGCGCGTGACGTGCGCGGCGCGGGCAAACGCCGCGCTCGTCTTCGCCTCGTCTCCGTATTCGTAGTCGAAGCAGAGGTTCCCGGGAATATCCGGGTAGAGCTGCTCGGCTCCGGTTGCAAGCGCCGCCTCGGCATCCACGACCGCGGGAAGGTCCCGGTATTCGACTTCTATTCTTTCTGCGGCGTCCTGCGCTGCCAGCGCGGTGTTCGCGACGACCAGGGCGACCTCCTGCCCGACGAAACGCACGCGGCGGTCGGCCAGTCCGTCGCGATGCGGCGTCTTGATGGTCGCGCCTCCCCGGCCGGGATATCGCGCCAACTGCGGCGTCGACTTGAAGCCGGCCTTGACCGTATCGGCGCCGGTGAACACGGCGACGACCCCGGGGGCGCTTCGTGCCGCCCCGATGTCGATCGACACGATCTCGGCGTGCGCCCGGTCGGAACGCAGGAAGTGGCCGTGGAGCTGCCCGGGCAGATTCCAGTCCGAGGCGTACTTGCCCTGCCCGGTCAGCAGCCTGAAATCCTCGCGCCGGCCTTTGTATGCGTGACTCATCCTCGAATGCCTCCGTTGTCGTGCGCGCAATTGTACTTCGGGCAAGCCAGGATGGCCGCCGGAGGAGGACGCAAGACCACCCCGCGGATCGAAATCCGCATCGAGTCTGCTCGGATCAGTTCATCCAGCCGGCTGCGCAGGCACGCCGCTCGGCGGGCACATGACGACGCGGTTGCGTCCTTCGGCTTTCGCCTTGTAGAGCCCGGCGTCGGCGGCACGCAGGATCGCGGTGTTCGTCTCGCCGTGGGCGGGGAAAGACGCGAGGCCTATCGAGACCGTCGCTTTCAGATCGGCGCCCCTCGCCGGAATGCGCGAGTCCTCGATGCAGCGGCGCACGGCTTCGGCGCGCTGACGCAACGCATCCTCGCTCACCCCGGGGAGGATGATGACAAACTCCTCGCCGCCCGCGCGACACGCGATGTCCTCCTCGCGAACGCATAGTGTGAGCTGCGCCGAAATTACCTGCAGCGCCGCATCGCCAGCCTCGTGACCGAGCGTGTCGTTGATGCGTTTGAAATTGTCCACGTCGATAGCCATCACTCCGACGCTCGATTCGATGCGGCGCGCGCGCAGGATCTCGCGGTGCAGCCCTTCTTCCATCTGGCGCCGGTTGTACAGGCCAGTGAGCGGGTCGCGCATGGCCTCGAGCGTGAGATCGAGCTGCGCCATGACCTGCCGAGCCAGGGTGCGCAGCACTCCTGCCTGCCTGGATTCCAGCGTCCGGGGCACGAAGTCCATGATGCACAGCGTCCCCAGAACCAGGTTCTGCCGCGTCACCAGCGGCGCCCCCGCGTAAAACCGGAAGTTCGGCGGGTTCTGCACCAGGGCAAGGCGCGCGAAGCGCGGATCCTTGGTGGCGTCTGGCACTTCAAAGAGTTCTGTCTGGGAGATGGCATGGTCACAGAAACCCTCACGGGGAATTTCGCGAACGTCGATGCCGAAGGAAGACTTGAAAAACAGCCGGTCGGCATCGACCAGCGTCAGGAACGATACGGGAGTCTCGCAGATGTTTGCCGCGAGGCTGGTGAGGTCATCGAAGCGCTCTTCGCGGCCGGTATCGAGCACGCAGTAACTGCGCAGCGCGGCAAGTCGGGCGCTTTCCATGGGATTCCGCGCGGCGCGGCGCGGGGCCACGGCAACGTTCAACTGCTCGATCGGCATTTCCGTTTGTATTCTTGGTAGACGTCCCTGAGAGCCAAAATTTACTACCGGAATCCCGGCAGGTAAAGCCGAAAATCGCGGCGACGCTCCGAAACATCGGCTTTGGGAAAGCCTTCCGGCGAGCAGTCGAATCAGGGCGGTCCCTTACGGCGTAGAACTGAGGTGTTTCCTCAAGCTCTCTGGGCTAACTTGTTGCGACAATGCTTGTTTTCGATTTCCGCTATCGAGCGGAACCCCATACCTCGGTCGCCACCTCGACAACCCGTTCGAGCTTGCGACGCTGCACGTCCGCGGTCACCGGGTTGCCCCGGAAGGTACTGGCGAATCCGCACTGGGGACTCAGACAGAGGTTCTCCAGGGGTACGTAGTGCGCGGCGGCTTCGATGCGCGTCACGATCTCGTCGCGCGACTCCAGCGCGGCCGTCTTGGTGCTCACCAGGCCGAGCACGATCTTCTTCGACGAGCCCCGCGGAAACAGGCGCAGCGGCTCGAATCCGCCGGAACGCTCGTCGTCGTACTCGAGAAAATAGGCATCGACGTCGACCCGGTTGAACAATGCCTCGGCCACCGGCTCGTAGCCTCCCTGCGCGGCCCACTGCCCGACGGAATTGCCCCGGCACAGGTGGATCCCGACGGTCATCTCCGCGGGCCGCCCGGCAGTCACCGCGTTGATGAGGCTGGCGAAGCGCTGCGGCATTCCGGCCGGATCGTACCCGTCACGGCGAAACGACTCGGCCAGCTTCGGGTCGCACAGGTAGGCAAAATTAGTGTCGTCGAGCTGGACGTAGGTGCATCCGGCCGCGGCGAGCTGGCGAAACTCCTCGCGGTAGACCCCGGCGATGTCGGCGTAGAACTCCTCGAGGTCGGGGTAGGCAGCGCGATTCACCGCCGCGCGGCCACCGCGCAGCAGCATGGTCGGCGACGGCATCGTCTGCTTGGCGGTGCGCGCGGTGTGCGCCTTGACGAAGCTGAAGTTCCCGACTTCGATCGGCCGCGCATGCCGCAGCTTCCCGGTCACCGTAAAGGCGCGGGGCGCAAACGGCTTGCCGGTGACGGTCTGTCCCTGGTCGAGTCCGCTCGCGGTGCCTTCCACTTCGACCCGTCCAGCGGCTTTCGCGCCGTCGAGCTTCTCGATGAAGTCGGCGTGGAAAGACGTCCGCCGGAATTCGCCGTCGGTGATGGCGTGCAATCCCGCCGCTTCCTGCAAGTTTATGACCTCGCGGATGCAGCGGTCCTGCAGAGCGCGCAGCTCTGCAGGATCGCCAGAGCCCTGCAGAAACTTCTCGTGCGCCGAGCGCAGCTCCGGCGGACGCAGCAGGCTGCCGACCTGGTCGGCGCGGAACGGCGGCCGGATGTTCTCCCCTGCCATCCCGATTCAGCGCCAGCTGGCGAATGCCAGGCCGATGCCCGTTCCCGCCGGAGTCCGGTACGAAGGCGTGTAGGAAATCCAGTGGAGGTCCAGATGTGCGGCGGCGCTCGCCACGACGATCCAGTTGCGGATTTCCGAGCTCCCCGCCTTGAGTCGGCGCGGGTCGAGATTCTCGAGAAAGGTTGCGTCCTTGCGGCTCAGCGCCTCGATGAACGGCCGGTCCAGGTCCTCGTCGACGACGAAATGGCTGAGGCCTCCCGAGGCGAGCACGCCGACGCGCAGATCGTCCGGATAACTTTCGATCAGCTGCTGCAGCGCCCGGCCGAACTTCACGCAGCGCCTGGGCAGCGGCGGATTGGGTGGATTGTAGGTGTTGAGAAACACCGGGACGACTGGCAGCCCCGCGGCACTGCCGCCGTTCAGGTACCAGCGGTGCACGAAGGAATACGCGTGTCCCTCGCTCTGTTCGGCGCCCAGACCGTTGATCGCGGAGACATCGAACTCCTTTTCGATCAGCCCTTCGATGAGGTGCAGCGCGAGCGCCCGGTGGCATGGATAGTGGGCATCGGCACCGTCCTCGAAACGGCGCATTTGCGCGCGGTTGTACCACTCTTCCGGCCACATGAACTTGCGCGCATTCGCCGTCCCCGCATTGCGGATCGACTCGCCGTAATAGACGCCGATCGAGGGCATGTGCTGGTCCTGGAAAAGCTCGTGCTGGTCGTCGCCGACGATGATGAGGACGTCGAGCTTCGCCGCCGCGATCTCGGCCTTGAGTCGCTGCATCGCGGCCTGCACTTCGTTGTAGCGGCCGGTGATGGCGTCCGCGCTCACCAGTTCGGCGATGTTGGCAGGTGCATGCCGCAGGACTTCGTCGTAGGAGCGCGGCTTGCCGTCGCGGTCGAAGTACTTCATGCGCAGGTCGCTCTGCCGGAACCCGGAGATCCAGTCCTGCAGCTCCGCCGCGAGCATGACGCTGTGCGAGGAACCGAATGCCGCCGCGACGCGCGCCATCTCAATCCACCCTGGCGCCGGACATCCGCACCACGCGTGCCCAGCGCTCGCGCTCCGCTGCGGCCCACGCGGCGAATTCCTCGGGCGTTCCGCCCTTGGGGACGAGGCCGATCGCCTTCGCCCTGGCCGCCAGGTCCGGCGAGCGGACGAGTTCGTTGACCTTCGCATTGATCAGCATCACCACCTCGCTGGGAACGCCCGCGGGTCCGACGATGCCGGTCCACGACGTCGAGGTCACGGCAGGGTAACCGCTCTCGGCCATGGTCGGCACGTCGGGAAGATCCGGATCGCGGCGCTCGCCGGTAATCGCGAGAGCGCGCAATTCACCCGACTTGACGCGCGTGCGCACCAGGTCGAAAAGCACGTCCGCCTGGCCGGCGATCACCGCGACCGTGGCGGGCCCGCCGCCCGCGTACGGAACGTGCACCGCGCTGAAGCCCGCTTCCGCCCGGAAGAGTTCGTAGGTGAGGTGCGGCAGGGTCCCGGGACCCCCGGACGCGAAGTTGAGCTTGCCGGGATTGGCCTTCGCCCATTCGACCATTTCCTTGACCGACTGGTACGGCACCTTCGGATTTGCCACCAGCAGCTGCGGCGAGTTGGAGAACCATACGATGACGGTGAACGCCGTCGCCGGGTCGTAAGGCATCTTCGAGTACAGCGCGGGATTGATCGCGAGGACGCTCGAATTGGTGAAGAGCAACGTGTAGCCGTCGGCGGCAGCCCTGGCGACTGCTTCTCCCGCGACCAGGCCGCCGGCCCCGGGACGATTCTCCACGACGACGCGCTGTCCGATGAGGTTGCCCAAAGCGTCCGCGACGAGTCGCGCCGGCGTATCCGTCGGTCCGCCTCCCGCCGGAGCGGGGACCACCAGGCGCACCGGCCGCTGCGGATAGCCCTGCGCCACGCCGTCGCCCGCCATCCACGCCGACAGGACTGCCGTTGCCGCCACCAGCCATCGCCGATAGATCATGCGGGTGAACCCGGGAGGAATCATGCCACGGGAATTCTATCCGCTTTGCTCCTGCCCGACATCATGCGAGCGGCCGCAGCGGCAGCGGGCCGCCGCCGGGAATCGGGCGGCGCTCGACGTTGAGCACCATCGATACCAGCGTGTAGTATCCCGAGATCGCGATCAGGTCCACCACGCCGCGCTCGCCGAATTTCTCCAGCACCGCGGCATAGGCGGCATTGCCCACCGTCTTGGTTTCGTGCAACTCCCTGCAGAAGTCGTAGACGGCGGCTGCGTCGTCGTTCATCCCGGCGGGGCGCCTGCCTTCGGCGAGATCGGCCGCGATCGCCGGCGGCAATCCCGCCTTCATCGCATGCGCGTGGTGCGCGTGCCATTCGTACTGCGCGCTCCAGTGCCGGGCGGTGATGAGGATGGCGAACTCCTTGAGTTGTTCCGGCAGCGAAGCGTTGAAGCGCACATACTCGCCCAGCTTCTGCGCCCGATCCGCCAGCTCCGGGCTGCGCAGCAGCGCGTTGAACGGTCCGCGCACGCCGCCGCGCGGTCCCGAAGCGATTTCCCGGTAAACCTTGCGCTGGGCGTCGCTCATCTCCTTGTCTTCCAGCGGCTTGAGGCGGGGGGTGCCGGATACCGGGCTATGAGCGTTCATTGCGGCTTCTCCTTCAGGCTTTCCGCCTTGGGCAAATGTAGTCCTGCATATGATAGCCTCTAGTCCCGCATCTTCTTTCACAACCTCTCGCATGAAAAGGCAAATCGCGGCAGTTGCGCTCGGGTTGGCAGCGCAGATCGCAGGTCCCGCAGCCGCGCAGGAAGACTACCCAACGCGTCCCGTGCGCGTGATCGTCCCCTACGTCGCGGGCGGCAACGCCGACATCTTCGGCCGCGTGCTCGCGCAGAAGCTCGGTGAGGCCCTCCGGCAGAGCTTCGTCGTCGAGAACAAACCCGGCGCCAACGGCGGCATCGGAACCGATTCCGTCGCCAAGTCGGCGCCCGACGGATACACGCTCCTCGCGGTCGCGAGCGGGCCGATCGTCGTCAACCCGGTGCTCTACGCCACGGTGCCTTACGACCCGGTGAAGGATTTCGCGCCCGTGGCCCAATGCGCCGTATACCAGTACGTGCTGGTAGCGCTGAGCAATTCCCCGGTCACGAGCATCGCCGACCTGCTTGCAGCAGCCCGGGCAAAGCCCGGTGCAATCTCGTACGGCTCGACCGGCGTCGGCGGCGGCAATCACCTGGCCGGCGAGCTGCTCGCGCTTTCCTCCGGTACGCAGATGATCCACGTTCCCTACAAGGGCAGCGCGCCGGCGCTCGCCGATCTCCTCGGCGGGCAGCTGACGTTCATGTTCGACACGGTCATCACTTCGGTGCCGCACATCCGCTCCGGCAAGCTGCGCGCGTTCGCCGTCTCGAGCGCGAAGCGCGCGTCCAGCCTCCCTGAAGTGCCGACGCTGCAGGAAGCAGGCATCAAGGGATTCGACATCTCGCAGTGGAACGGCGTGCTCGCTCCTGCGGGCACGCCCAGGGCGATCGTCGATCGCCTCAACGCGGAGATCGTCAAGGCGATGCGCGCGGCCGACGTGCGCGAGCGCATCGTCACCCAGGGCGGCAACGAGATCGTCACCGGCACACCCGGGGAGTTCGCGGCGCTGATCCGCAGCGACCTGCAGATGTACGCGAAGCTGATCAAAGACGCGAAGATCCCGGCGCAGTGAAACTCCTCATCCTGCCCGGGGACGGAATCGGGCCCGAGATCACCGCGGCGACCCTCAGCGTGCTCGAGTCCGCCCGCGCACGCTACGGGCTGGATCTCGAATGGCAGCACGAGGAGATCGGTCTCGCGGCCCTCCGCAAGGAAGGCACGACGCTGCCTGCGCGGGTCATGGACGCAGCGCGCGCGGCGGCAGGCGTCATCCTCGGCCCGCTTTCGACCTACGAGTACCCGGACCGCGACCGGGGGGGAATCAACGCGTCGGGGGAACTGCGCATCAAGCTCGATCTCTACGCGAACGTGCGCCCCGCCCGCTCGCGCCTGGGCGTGGGCCTCACCGGCAAGCCGGTGGATCTGGTGATCTACCGCGAGAACACCGAAGGCTTCTACGCCGACCGCAACATGCACCTCGGCGTAGGCGAGTTCATGGTCACCGAGGACGTGGCGTTGTCGATGCGGCGTGTCACGGCAAAGTGCTGCGAGCGCATTTCGCGGCGCGCCTTCGAGGCGGCGATGATCCGCCGAAAGAAAGTCACCGCCGTGCACAAGGCGAACGTCTTCAGGATCTCCGACGGCCTGTTCCTGCGCGAGGTGCACAAGGTGGCGAAGGACTTTCCCGGCGTCGAGATCGAGGAAGTCATCGTCGATGCGATGGCCGCGCTGCTGCTGCGCGACCCGATGCGTTTCGACGTCGTCGTCGCGGAGAACATGTACGGCGACATCCTCTCGGACGAAGCCTCCGAGCTCTCCGGAGGGCTCGGCCTCGCCGGCTCGATCAACGCGGGGGATGAGTTCTGCGTCGCGCAGGCGCAGCACGGCTCGGCCCCGGACATCGCGGGGAGGAACCGGGCCAACCCCGCCTCGCTCATACTCTCGGCGGCGATGCTGCTCGAGTGGCTGGCGACCCGCCATCGCGTCGAACCGCTGGCGCGCGCCGCGCGGGCGATCGACGCCGCCGTGGACGCCGCGCTGAAGGACGCGGCGACGCGCACGGCCGATCTCGGCGGCACGCTCGGAACCCGGGAATTCGCCGCGGCCGTGGCCGCCGCGCTCGCCTAGCGAAAGTCCGACCAAGTGCGAGTTATGTCGCGAGGCAGCGTAGCTAGGCGAGCGAGGGAACGCACGATCAAGTACTTGTGATGCGTGAGTCTCGCGAGTGCGCCGGCGGTCTGACTTGTTCGGAGCTTCCTAAGCCGGATTCGAAAGCAAGACCCGGGGTGCGGGAAGAGGCGCGTTCTTCGAAGATGGCGGCTCGGCCCGCACGGCCGATTCCCGGGAGAAGGCAATGGAACGATTGGCTGCAAGGAACGAGGCGGAGGTGAACGCCTGTCGAAGCGATGCGGATCGCTGGGC
>JBGPTG010000013.1:0-22176 GCA_041490545.1 Gammaproteobacteria bacterium | reverse complement strand
TGACGGCGGCGCGCCTCTACGAGGAAGGGCGGCTCGACAAGGCGGCATTCGATTCGATCCGGGGCATCGTCCGCACCTACAGAACGATCGACGATCCCGCCGCCAACACCCTGGCCCGCACGGCGCTGGTTAGCGCCCTGAAGGCGAGGGAAACCGCAGTTTCTCCGCCGGGCCGGTAAGCAGCCGGGATTCAGAACCCGACCGCGAGGCTGTCGCGCCGGGGATCGGAAGCGCACAGGTAGCCGTCCTCGAGCCGGTGCGCGATCTGGGAACAGCCGAAATCCATGTAGCCCTCGGGCAGCTCCACGATCTTGTGGCCGCGGTGCGCGAGTTCGTCGAGCGTCATCTTGGGCCATTCGCGCTCGAAATTGACTTCCATGCCCTGCACGACACGAAAGCGCGGGCCGTCGATCGCGCCCTGCGGTCCCTGCCCGTAGTCGGCCATGCGCACCATGAGCTGGGTGTGCCCCTGTGGTTGCATGCTGCCGCCCATCAGGCCGAAGCTCATCAGCGGCTCGCCCTCGCGCATGACGAATCCGGGGATGATGGTATGGAACGGGCGCTTGTGCGGCGCCACCTGGTTGGGGTGGCCGGGCGTGAGCCCGAACCCGGCGCCGCGGTTCTGCAGGCTGATCCCGGTCCCGGGAACGACGACGCCCGAGCCGAATCCCATGAAGTTCGACTGGATCATCGACACCATCATGCCGCCCGCGTCCGCGGCGGTGAGATAGACGGTACCGCCCTTGGGCGGCGCGCCGTGGCCGAAGTTCTGCGCGCGTTTCAGATCGATCAACGCAGCACGGGATTTCAGGTAGTCCGGATCGAGGAGTCTCGCCGGCGCGAGGTCCATGGCCCGCGGATCGGCGACGTAGCGGTAGGCGTCGGCGAACGCGAGCTTCACCGCCTCGATCTGCAGGTGCACGCTGTCGGCGGAATCCACCGGGTAATCGGCCAGGTCGAAGTGCGAAAGAATGCCCAGGGCCATCAGGCAGACGATGCCCTGGCCGTTTGGCGGAATCTCGTGAACCGTCAGGTCGCGGTAGCGCTGGCTGATGGTGCCCGGCCAGTCGTTGACATGCGCGGCCAGGTCCTGTCGCGTCATCGCGCCGCCGTTCGCGCGGGCATGGGCCTCGATTTTTTGGGCCAGTTCGCCGCGATAAAAGGCTTCGCCCCGGGTGGTGGCGATCTTCTCGAGCGTCCTGGCTTGGTCCGGAAAGCGGAAGATCTCGCCGGCGCGCGGCGCGCGCCCGTCGGGCATGAAGGCCTCGGCGAATCCCGGCTGCACGCGAAGCTCCGCCACCTGCAGCTCCCAGCGCGCGGCGACGAAGGGGGAAACCGGGAAGCCGTTCGCCGCGTATTCGATCGCCGCTTCGAACAGCTTGCCGAAGGGGAGCTTGCCGAAACGCTGCGAGAGCTCGGCCCAGGCGGAAACGCAGCCGGGGACCGAGACGCTGTTCCAGCCGCGCGTCGGCACGGCCTTCTGCCTCTTGAAGTAGTCCGGCGTCCACGCCGCCGGCGACCGGCCCGAGGCGTTCAGCCCGTGCAGCTGCCTGCCGTCCCAGACGATGGCAAAGGCGTCGCTGCCGATGCCGTTGGAAATCGGCTCGACCACGGTGAGCGTGATCGCTGCGGCGAGCGCGGCGTCCACCGCATTGCCGCCGGCGAGCAGCATGCGCAGTCCAGCCTGCGCCGCGAGCGGCTGCGACGTGGCGACGACGTTTCTCGCCAGCGTCGGCCGGCGGTGCGTCGGATAGGGCGTGTCGAATACGAGGGGTTTCGCGGCTCGTTGCAGCATTGGGATCCCGTTACGAACTAGACCTTCGCGGCGACCGAGAGCGCATTGTCCACGTCCCAGAGAATGTCGTCCAGCGTTTCCAGCCCGACCGAGATGCGGATCATGTCGGGCATGACTCCGGCCTTGGCCTGCTCCTCCTCCGACATCTGCCGGTGCGTGGTCGAGGCGGGATGGATGATGAGCGTCTTCGCATCGCCGATGTTGGCGAGATGGCTCATGAAGGTGGCGGCCTCGATGAACTTTACTCCCGCCTTTGCCCCGCCCTTGACGCCGAAGTTCAGGAGTCCGCTCGCGCCTTTCGGCAGGTATTTCTGCGCGAGCCCGTAGTACTTGTTGTCCGGCAAGCCAGGGTAATTCACCCATGAAACGCTGGGATGCTGCTTCAGGAATTTCGCCACGGCGAGCGCGTTGGCGCAGTGCCGCTCCATTCTCAGAGGCAGTGTTTCCAGCCCCTGCAACAGCATCCACGCGTTGAACGGCGAGATTGTTGGTCCGAAGGTGCGCAGCGTCTCCATGCGCGCGCGCATGGTGTAGCCGAAATCGCCGAAGGTCTCGTAGAAGCGCACCCCGTGATAGCCGCGCGAGGGCTCGGTCATGCCCGGAAAATTGCCGTTGTCCCAGGGAAACTTTCCCGACTCGACGATGATCCCGCCCATGGTGGTGCCGTGGCCGCCGATGTACTTGGTGGCCGAGTGCACCACGATGTCCGCGCCCCACTCGAACGGGCGGCACAGGTACGGCGAGGGCACGGTGTTGTCGATCATGAACGGCACGCCCGCCTCGCGCGCGATCTTCGCGACCGCCTCGATGTCGACGATGTTGATGAGCGGGTTGCCCAGCGTCTCGGCGTAGACAAGCCTGGTCTTGCCGGTGATCGCCTTGCGGAAATTCTCCGGATCGTCGGGGTCGACGAAGGTGGTCGTAATGCCGAGTTTGGCGAGGTTCACCGCAAGCAGGGTGTAGGTGCCGCCGTAGAGGGTGGCGGCCGAAACGATGTGGTCGCCCGCCTCGCACAGCGTGAGGATCGCCACCATCTCGGCGGCCTGTCCCGAGGCCGTGGCCACTGCTGCGCGCCCGCCTTCCAGCGCGGCGACGCGCTCCTCGAACACCGCGGTGGTCGGGTTCGACAGCCGCGTGTATACGTTGCCGAAGGTCTGCAGGTTGAACAGGCTCGCGGCGTGCTCGGCCGAGTCGAACACGTAAGAGGTCGTCTGGTACAGCGGCACCGCGCGCGAGCCTGTCGCCGAATCCGGAATCTGGCCGGCATGCAGCGCGAGGGTCTCGATGCCGAATTTGCGGTCAGCCATGAATTGGATGGACTTGCAAGTGAAAATCCGCGCCAGGTTCGGGTTTCGGGCGAGTAGTGTGCGTTTGCCTGAACACCTGGCGCGGCGGGAACGCACTGCGAACACATTGCCTGTACCGCCCGACGAAATGAAATATAGCACGGTGCGCCCGGCGAAACCCCGTGCCGGCGGTTTGGGGAAACGCCGCGGCCGTCCCGTCATTTGGCACTGACGGGACGTCTCGCAGAAATCCAGCATACGCAGGGCAAGGGACTATTGGAGCTTGGATGGTGTCCCGACCAGGCTCGATTCCGCCGCAACGGCGAAGGCGGCGAACGGCTTCAGGTGTTCGATCAGAAAGTGCCGGGAAAGACACCGAATAGCTGAACCATGGACCCCGCCGCGGGAAACGACGTGTTCGACCCGCGGGGGCAGGTGGCGCCTTTTCGCGCGTTCCGGCAGCGCCGCCAACCTCGCCGCCGATATCCAGACGCTGCCGTGCGCATGGGGTGAAATCCACTCGCCGGTCCTTCTGGACGGCCTGATGGAGCGTCGGAGGCGGGCTCGCTCGCAGTCCCAATGCTGTCAGGAAAACCACTACAAGCATGTCAGGTTTTCCAGACAAATTCGGGTGACGACACTCCTGAATATCTTGTCAGGTCCCTGGATAAGGATTATAAAAGCAAGCAGTTACACGACGCAGAAATGTACGGCGATGTACGGCGGCAGCAGAGGGACCGATACATCGGTGGCTTATATTTCGCGGCCATATACGTTAACCATTCCCCGTGGCTCGCCGAAGCCGCGAATATGAGGGCCGCGTCAGCGACCCGCCGCCAGTGATGCAAGCCGGTTTTCTGCGCTTTTCACGCGACAAAGTCGCAGGCACGCGAAGCCGGTTCAACGCAGACAAGGAGGATGAGCCATCTCCAAGAGGCTTTCAATTCGACAATCCTTGCCGGCTTTGCCTGCGAAGGACAAATTGTGTGATCGAGGCTGAGTCAGCAATGAAACACCTCCCCCTCTTTCGATTCGTGGGCGCAGCGCTCGCGCTCCTCGGCGGCACGGTCATGCTCGGCTGGTGGATGCAGCTTCCCCTACTGGTGCATGGGCTGCCGGAGTACGCGAGCATGCCTTTCAACACTGCGCTGTCTTTTATTATCGCCGGCGGCGCGCTCGTGATGCCGCTCTCCGACGCGGCTCGGCACCGGCGCGTCACGACAGTCATCGGCGGCGCGCTCGCAGTCATCGCGGCTTCGGTGCTCGCCGAGCATCTCCTGCAGACGGACCTCGGCATCGATTGGCCCTCGCTGCACGCATGGCTGCACGACGCGAATCGGACGCCGGGCCGAATGTCGGCCGGGACCGCATCCGGTTTCCTGATGAGCGGAGCCGTGCTGATCCTCGCGACGCGCGTGCATCGCCCGTGGATGGACGCCGCGGTGCGGCTGCTCACACTGGGGATTGGAGTTATCGGCGTGCTCGGGTTGGCGGGCTACCTCGTAAGCGCTCCGTTGCTCTTCCCGGGGTACTTGTTCGCCGGCGTCGCCGTGCACACCGCTGCCGGGCTACTGCTTCTCGCCGTGGGTCTGTGGTCTGCGTGGAAGCGCTTCGAGTGGGCGCGGACGCCGCTGCTGGCGAGGGAGGACGACCGGATCACGTTCGTCGGCGCGACGATCTTGATCGCGATCGCGTTGGCCGCCGGTATCGCCTGCTTCGCGATTCTGCAGGGCAGGGTTGAAACGCTGGTCGCGGACAGCGTGCTCGCGGCGCTGACGAGCCGCACCGAGACATTTCAGGATCTGATTGAATTGCGCGAAGTCAATGCCCGTATCGCCGCCACGCGGCCCGCGGTCACCCGCAATCTGCGCGTCATTCATTCCGGCCGCGACGATGGCTCGAACATTGCAAACGTCAAAGCGGTCGTCGACAGCTTCGTGAAGCAGGGGTTTAGCGGTCTTGCCTACTACGACTCGGAAGGGAAGCTCGTCGCGGGCGGGGGTGCTTTCGTGCAAGCGCCGGCGATGGCGGTGACACTCGCTACCCCCGACAAGGCGGAACTGCTGTGGGAGAGCGGTTTCCTGCTGCGCCACCGCATCCCGATGCGCGACGCCGCCGGGCAGGCTGGCAGCGTGCTCGCCGAACAGCCGCTGCCCGTGCTCACTCGCCTTTCGCAGGGAGTAATGGGCATGGGCGCAACCGGGGATATGGGCTTGTGCGTCTTGCGCGACGAACGCCTGCATTGCTTTCCCCAGCAGCTCAACCCTCGAGTGTTTTCCACTCCGCTGATCAACGTCGCCGGTGAGCCCCTCCCCATGACCCGCGCTCTGCGCGGGGAGGCCGGCACCACCATCACCCGGGATTACCGGGAACAGAACGTGGTCGCCGCCTACGGCCCGATAGGCAATCTGGGTCTGGGAATGGTGGTGAAGATCGACGCAGCCGAGATATTTCAGCCGATCCGCGAGCAGCTGCAGCTTGCCTTGGGTCTGCTGTTAGTGCTTGCCGGGAGTGGAACCGTGCTGCTGCGTTCGCAGGTCAGGCCGCTCGCGACCAAACTGGTCGAAGCGGAAACACAGGCACGCTCGCAGGAGCGACGATTCCGGGGTCTGCTTGAATCGGCTCCCGATGCGATCATTATTGTCAATCACCGGGGAAGTATAGTTTTGGTCAATTCGCAGGCAGAGAAGATGTTCGGTTACTCGCGCGAGGAGCTGCTGGAGCAGAGCATCGAGCTGCTGCTGCCCGAGCGTTACCGGCGGCGGCATCCGGTCCATCGCGAGGCATTCTTCGTCGATCCGAGAGTCCGGCCGATGGGCGCGGACTTGGAGCTCTTCGGCCGCCGCAAGGATGGGGTTGAATTTCCGATCGAGATCAGCCTTAGCCCGCTACGGGCGGACGAAGGCATACTTGTGATGAGCGCGATTCGCGATATCACGACGCGCAAGGAGGCTGAGGAAATCATCAGGAGGAAGGCAGGGGAGCTCGAGGCGGCCAACCAGGAGCTCGAGGCGTTTTCCTATTCCGTTTCGCACGATCTGCGCGCTCCCCTGCGCCATGTGCACGGCTTCTCGAACATGTTGCGCGAAGAGTGCGGCCCGGCCTTGGGCGAATCGGGGCAACGCTACCTCCGTGTGATTTCCGACTCGGTGAAGCACATGGGCATGCTTATCGACGATCTCCTGGATTTCTCCAAGATGGGTCGGGTCGAGATGCGGCATACGCAGATCAGCATGGACGACCTGGTAGGGGAGGTGTCGCAGGACCTGGTGGGCGAAGCCGACGGTCGAAAAATCGAGTGGGAAATCCAATCATTGCCGGAAGTACGGGGAGACCGTTCGATGCTGAAGCAAGTCTGGGTGAACCTGCTCTCGAACTCGGTGAAATATACGCGGCCGCGCGACTTGGCGAAAATCAAGATCGGGTGCCTCAAGAGGAACGGTGAATGGGAATTTTACGTCCAGGACAATGGAACCGGGTTTGATATGCAATACGCCGGCAAGCTCTTCGGCGTATTTCAGCGGCTGCACCGTGCGGAGGAGTTCGAGGGCACCGGCGTAGGTCTTGCCAACGTGCGGCGGATCATCACCCGCCACGGTGGGCGCGCCTGGGCCCAGGCGAAGCTCGATCACGGCGCGATCTTCTACTTCACGCTTCCTTCCCTTGCGAGTGAATAGCACATGACACAGTTGAGACCGATATTGCTGGCCGAAGACAGTCCGGAAGACGTCGAGCTGGTGTGCGCCGCTTTGAAGAAGAACAACTTGGCCAACGAGGTGGTGGTCGCGCGCGACGGCGCCGAAGCGCTGGATTTCCTTTATCGGCGGGGAAAGTTCCAGTCACACAATGCCGGGCTTCCCATCGTGATGTTTCTCGATTTGAAAATGCCCAAGGTCGACGGGCTCGAAGTGCTGCGGCAGATGAAAAGCGACGATGCCCTCAGAGTCATACCGGTCGTGATGCTCACTTCGTCGCGCGAGGAAGCGGACCTCGTGAAAAGCTACCGGTTGGGAGTCAACGCTTACGTCGTCAAGCCGGTCGATTTTCAGCATTTTGTCGATGCCGTCAAACAAGCAGGCAGGTTCTGGGCGGTCGTAAACGAGCCTCCCCCGGAACTTGAGGACTGACGCGAGACCTGGAGCGGAGTGACGTGGCCGAGTTGCTGAAGGTATTGGTGGTCGAAGACAACGCGCTAGACGCCGAACTGGTCCTGCGCGAGCTGAAGGGTGGGGGCTTCGACTGCCGCAGCCGCCGGGTCGATACTGAAGCCGATTTTCGACGCGAGCTTGACGAGTTCCAGCCCCACGTCATCCTGTCGGATTTTTCCATGCCGCGGTTTGATGGGAAGGCGGCGCTTGCGATCGCACGTAAATCCCACGCCGACATTCCGTTCATTTTCATCTCAGGCACGATCGGAGAGGACGTTGCGGTCGAGGCGATTAAGGCAGGGGCCAACGACTATGTGATGAAAGGCAATCTCGCGCGGCTTCCGCCAACGGTCAGGCGCGAGCTGCGCGAGGCCGAGGTGCGCCGGGCACGCAGAGTTGCCGAAGAGGCGCTGCGCGAGAGCGAGGTCAAGTTCCGCGAACTGATCGAGCAGGCGTCCGACGGGATCTTCGTCACCGACCCGCAAGGCAACCTGAAGCTCGTCAACCCCCGGTTTTGCGAGATGCTGGGCTACGGCGAGGACGAGCTGCTGCGGCTCAACATTGAGGATACGCACGTCGACGCCGACAGAGCGTTGCTCGCACAGCGCCTTGCGAGCCTTGGCGAGGTCAAGAGACGTATGTTCGAGCGCATGATGCGGCGCAAGGACGGTACGCTGTTTCCGGTCGAAGTCTCGATCCGACGGCTCAGCACCGGCTTGAACCAGGGCATCGTGCGCGACATCACCGAGCGGAAAGAGACGCAAGAAGCACTGGCCAAAAGTGAACAACGGTTCCGTCAGCTCGCCGAGAACATCAAAGAGGTGTTCTGGCTGACCGACCCATCCAAGAACGAGATGCTCTACATCAGCCCAGCGTACGAGGAGATCTGGGGGCGCAGTTGCCAAGACCTCTATGCGTTGCCACGCACGTGGCTCGATGCCATCCATCCCGAAGACAGGCAGCGGGTTCTCGAAGCGGCCATCGCAAAGCAGGCGCGGGGGGATTACGACGAGGAATACCGGATCGTCCGGCCGGACGGTTCGATACGCTGGATCCGCGACAGGGCCTTCCCGGTTTCCGACTCGGAAGGCAGGGCTTACCGGATTGCCGGCGTCGCCGAGGATATCACCGGGCAAAGGCGTGCCGAGCTATTGCTGAGGCTCGAGCACGCGGGGGCTAAGAGTCTTGCCGACGCCAACAGCTTGTCTGAAGGACTGAAAGCGGTGATCCGCGCGGTCTGTGAAACCGAACGCTGGGAGTGCGGTCGATATTTTCTCGTTGACGAAAAGGCGGACGTGCTGCGCTTCAGCGAGTTCTGGAGCGGGCCGGACGCTTCGATCGTGCGGTTCGTGACGAGCTCGCGCGACCTCACTTTCGCCCCGGGGGTCGGACTGGCGGGACAGGCGTGGCAATCCGGAGAGCCGCTCTGGGCAACGGACGTGACGAAAGACAGGCGTGTGGCTCAAGTGACGCGCGCGCGCGAGGCCGGCATACGCGGCGCGTTCGTTTTTCCGGTCTTGTCGGAGGGCAAAGTGCTGGGCGTGCTCTCTTTCAGCAGCCGCGAAGTGCGCGAACCGGAAGACCGCCTGCTGCAATCGATGCGTGTCATCGGCCACCAAGCGGGCCAGTTCATAGCGCGCATGTCACAACAGGAACACATTGCTCGTCTCAACCGTATTTACGCCGTCCTGAGCGGCATCAATGCCCTCATCGTCCGGGTTCACGACCGGAGCGAGCTTTTCCGTGAAGCGTGCCGGATCGCGGTGGAAGCCGGCCGGTTCGTCATGGCCTGGATCGGCTTCGTGGACAAGGATGCGAAGCTGATCCGCACGGTTGCGTCGGCAGGCGCGGTGAACGGCTTTTTCGAGCAGGCTCCGCTCGCCATGGGGCAGAGCGTCGACAGTAACGAAGGGCTGGCGCCCCACGCGGTCCGGCAGCGCGAGCCGGTCATCTCGGGCGACATCCAGAACGATCCGAGATCGATCATGGCGGAGGCGTGCCGCGAGCGAGGCGTCCATTCGGTTGCATTCCTGCCGCTGTTGATCAGAGGCGAGGCTGTGGGGGTGCTCGGGCTTTACGCAGGGGAGCCGGGATTCTTCGATGCCGAGGAGATGAAACTGCTTCTGGAACTCGCCGGCGACATTTCGTTCGCGCTCGATCACATCGAGAAGTCGAATCGGCTCGACTACCTGGCCTACTACGACGCCGCGACCGGTATCGCGAATCGCAAATTGCTTCTCGAGCGCGTCGATCAACGCATCCGGATCGCGGCGGAGCAGAAAACCAGGCTCGCACTGGCGGTTCTGGACGTCGAGCGTTTCAAGAGCATCAACGATACGCTGGGGCGGCAGGCCGGCGACCAGTTGCTCAAGGTACTGGCCGACCGCTTCGTAAACTTCCTCGACGACCCGGACCGGGTAGGGCGGGTGCTCGGGGATCAGTTCGGCATCATTATTCCCGACGTGCGCAGCGAAGACGAGGTCGCGCGCCGCATCGACCGGAAGCTGCAGGAATGCGTCGGGGTTCCGGTTGCGCTCGGCGGCAGCGAGCTCAGGATCTCGGCCAAGGTGGGCATCGCTCTGTATCCCGACGATGGCGCCGATGCCGACACGCTGTTCAGGAACGCCGAAGCCGCGCTGAAGCGGGCGAAGTCGGCCGGCGAGCGGTATTTGTTCTACACGCAGCAGATGACCGAACGGGTCGGAGAGAATCTCGCGCTGGAGAACAAGCTGCGGCAGGCGCTGGAAAACGAGGAATTCGTTCTGCATTACCAGCCCAAGGTGGACACGGCGACGCGGAGAATCGAGGGCGTCGAGGCGCTGATCCGCTGGCAGAGCCGCGAGCTCGGGCTGGTTCCGCCCATGCACTTCATCCCCTTGCTCGAGGAGACCGGGTTGATTCTGGAGGTCGGCGCCTGGGCACTGCGCCGCGCGGCCTTCGATTACCGGCGTTGGTCGGAGCAGGGCTTGAACGCCCCGCGCATCGCCGTCAACGTCTCGTCGATCCAGGTGCGCCGGCGGGATTTCGTCGAGACGACGCTCGCCTCCATAGAAACCGAAGGCGGCCGGTCCGCAATCGACCTCGAAGTCACCGAGAGCCTCATCATGGAGGACATCGAGGCGAACATCGAAAAATTCGAAGCGTTGCGGGTCGCCGGAATGGAAATAGCGATCGACGACTTCGGCACGGGCTACTCGTCGCTCGCCTACCTCGCCAAGCTGCCGGTGCAGTCGCTCAAGATCGACCGCTCGTTCGTGATTTCGATGCTGAAGGATCCGGCGGTCATGACCTTGGTTACGACGATCGTAACCCTGGCGCACACGCTGAAGCTCAAGGTCGTCGCCGAGGGCGTCGATTCCGAGGATCAGGCAACCGAGCTGAAGCGGCTCGGCTGCGAACAGTTGCAGGGTTATCTCATCAGCAAAGCCCGGCCCTTCGACGAAATCGCGACTCTCCTCGGTTCGAGGACATGAAGGAAGGTGCATGAACGCCGCATATCGGCGTAGGATTGCGCGGCCGTGAGGCGTGGAGAGGAGCACCGTGGACGCCGTCGGTGAAGACAAGCGCACGCTGATCGCGAGCTTGCAGCAGCTACCGATGCGCCATCGCTGGCTGTGCTGGGCCGTGCTCGCGGCGAGCCTCGCGTTTTCCGCCGCCAGCACCTATTAACTCGGCAGCGAGGTGCAGCAGGAAGCGCGCTCGAGGTTCGAGACCGTGGCCATCGGCGTCACCCACGACGTGGAGTCGCGCATCCGCGCCTACGGGGACGTGCTTTTCGCGCTGCGCGGGCTGTTCGACGCCTCGGACAAGGTGACCCGTGACGAATTTCACCAGTTCGCGCAGGCGCTCTCCCTGGGCGAGCGCTACCCCGGCCTCACCAACATTTCATTTTCAGTCCGCGTCCTGCACGCAAGTAAGGCGGAATTCGAACGTGCGGTGCGCGCCGAGGCGAGCCCGCTTCTAAAAGGGCTGCCGGAATTTGCCATCAAGCCTCCGGGAGAACGCCCGGAGTACGTCGCGCTGAACCATATCGAGCCCATGGGCAAGAACATCGTAGCCTGGGGGCTCGACATGAATGTGGATCCGCTGCGGAGGGCGGCCGTGGACCACGCGCGCGACACAGGCCAGATGGCTTCGAGTTCGGGAGTCAGCCTGGTGAGGGACAGCAGTACCAGCGTGACCAGCACGCTGTTGCGGCTGGCCGTATATCGCGGCGGCGGCGTGCCGCAGTCGCTCGAGGAACGGCAGCGCCTCTACTCGGGCATGGTGGGCTCGACCCTGCGCGTCAACCAGATGATCGAGGCGGCGCTTTCGAAAGAGAGCCTGTCCCGCGCGCAACTGCAGATATACGAGCATGCCGACGCATCGGGCGACCGCCCGTCCGAGGACAAGCTGCTGTTCGATAACGTAGCGCCGAGCGCCGCCGCGTCTGCGGATTTCTCCGCGTACGCCGTGACTCAGCGCGTCACTGTTGGAGACCGCGAGTGGCGGTTGCGGGTCGTCCCCCGTGGGGATCCGGTTGACCTGCTGGACCGGGTCGGGGTCGCCGCAATTCTGGTGGCCTTGCTTGCCATCAGCGCTTTGTTGTTCTGGCTGCTAACGTCAGGTGCGATCTCCGAGTCGCGTGGCGTGCAGCTTGCGAGACGCAACCGCGAGGCGGCCCTGCTCAGGGCGTTCGGCGAGAACCTGCAATCCTGCTTGAGTCCGAGGGAGGGATACGAAGTGATCGCCAAGCACATGCCGGAACTGCTGCCCGGGAAGGCCGGGGCCATGTTTCTGCTCGATGCTTCGCGCTCCCGCAGCGAAGCCGCGGTCAGCTGGTCCTCTCTCGATGGGCTCGAGGAAGTGTTCTCACCCAACGATTGCCAGGCCGTGCGCCGGGGCCATCTGTACCACGTCGCCGACGCCGCAAAGCAGCCCAACTGCCGCCGCTTCTCCGGCGAACCGCCTAGCGCCTACGTATGCGTCCCGATGACCGCGCAGAACGAGGTCATCGGGACGGTGCACCTGCAGAGCTCGCGCGCTTCGCCGCAATCCTGGCGCTGCTCCGACGAAGACATCGACCTGATCAATTCGGTCGCGGAGTATGTCGCCCTCGCCATCGCCAATCTGGGGCTGCAGGAGAAGCTGCGCGAGCAGGCGATGCGCGACAAGCTCACGGGTCTTTACAACCGCCACTACGTGCAGGAGTGGTTCAATCTGGAACTGCGCCGGGCGCAGCGCCACGGCCGGCCCGTCGGTGCCCTCATGGTGGACATCGATCACTTCAAGCGCTTCAACGACACCTTCGGCCACGAAGCGGGCGACATGGTCCTGCGCGAGCTCGCCGGCGTGTTTGGCCGGCTCGCGCGAAAGTCAGACGTCGCCAGCCGCTACGGTGGCGAGGAGTTTCTGCTGCTCCTGCCCGAGTGCCCCCTGGATGCCGCGATTCGCAAGGCCGAGCTGGTCAGGCAGGAAGTCGCGAAGCTCGTGCTCGAGTACGGCAACCGGTCGCTCGGGACGGTCACGGTGTCCATCGGGGTCGCGGCGTTTCCCGATCACGCGCAGGATGCCGATGCCCTGCTGCGCTGCGCGGACGAGGCGATGTACGGAGCCAAAGAGACCGGGCGCAACCGGGTTGTCGCGTACTCGGAGGAACCGGCAAGAACGGCGTTGCGCGTAGGAGTCTGAATCGCTGCCGAGTCAGTACGGCAGCCACTGCGGGCGCTTGGCGGAGATGACTTTCGTGTTCACCCCGCACCAGTTCAATCCGCCGAACAGCCTTGCGTGCTCGATCTTGACGCAGCGGTCCATCACCGCGTCCAGGCCCGCGCCTTCCGCCTTGCGCGCGGCCTCGGCGTCGGTCACGCCGAGTTGCTGCCACAGCACCCTGGCGCCGATCGCGACCGCCTCCTCGCAGATCGGCGGAATATCGGCGGTCTTCCTGAAGCAGTCGACGATGTCGATCTTCACCGCGCATTTTTCAGCTGCCTCGCGCAGCGACTTGTAGCACTTCTGCCCGAGGATCGAGTCGTAGCGCGGATTCACGGGGATCACGATGTAGCCGTGCTCCAGCATGTACTTCGCGGCGAAGTAACTCGGCCGGAACCAGTCGCCCGACAGGCCGACGACGGCGATCACCGTGTTCGTCTTCAGGATGCGGCGCAGACCGGAAATGTCGTCGACCATGTTGAGCCGGGCGTGAATGTCCCGCCGATTCTATCCAATCGCCGCGCACCGCGCTGCGGTATAGTTGCAGCCTTTCGGAAAGCGCACCGCATGGCAAGCACCGGCACATCCAGAACCGCAGCGCAAATCCTCGTCGATGCGCTGAAGATCCACGGCGTCGACACCGCGTTCTGCGTTCCCGGCGAGAGTTATCTCGCGGTGCTCGATGCGCTGTACGACGCGCGCGATTCAATACGGCTGATCGTCGCGCGCCAGGACGGCGGCGCTGCTTACATGGCCGAGGCCTGGGCCAAGGTCACGGGCCGGCCGGGAATCTGTTTCGTCACCCGCGGGCCGGGTGCGACCAACGCTTCGATCGGCGTGCACACCGCGATGCAGGATTCCTCGCCGATGATCCTCTTCATCGGCCAGGTGCCGGGCGAATTCATCGAGCGCGAATCGTTCCAGGAAATCGACTACCGCCGCATGTTCGGGCCGATGTCGAAGTGGGTCGCGCAGATCGACCGCGCCGATCGCGTTCACGAGTACGTGAGCCACGCCTTCCACCTTGCCACGTCGGGTCGTCCCGGGCCGGTGGTGCTCGCGCTTCCCGAGGACATGCTGACCGAGGCCGCGACCGTCGCGGACGTGGCGCGCTACCAGGTGGTGCAGGCGAGCCCCTCGGCGGGCGACATGGAGAAACTTCGCGGGCTGCTCGCGCAGGCGCAGCGGCCGCTCGTCATTCTCGGCGGCACGGTGTGGACGCGCGAGGCTTGCCGCGACCTGCAGGTGTTCGCGGAAACCTGCGGACTGCCGATTGCCTGTGCGTTCCGTTTCCAGGATCTCTTCGACAACCGCCACGATCATTACGTGGGGGATGTCGGCATCGGCATCAACCCCAAGCTCGCCGAGCGGGTGCGCACCGCGGATATTCTGCTCGTGATCGGCGCGCGCCTCGGCGAAATGACAACCGGCGCGTATACCCTCGTCGAGCCGCCGCGGCCAAAGCAAAAGCTCGTGCACGTGCACGCGGGTGCCGAGGAGCTCGGCCGCGTGTACCAGGGCGATCTCCTCATCAACTCCGGGATGCCGCAGATTGCCGCGGCGCTCAAGAATCTGAAATTGGACGGCAACGCCTGGAAAGCCGGGCGCGAACAGGCGCGCGCCGAATATCTGGAGTGGACGAAGCCGGTCGCGAACCCGGGCAAGGTGCAGCTGGCCGAGATCGTCGCCTGGCTGCGCGAGCGTCTTCCGCAGGATGCGATCATCGCCAACGGCGCCGGAAACTTCGCCGGCTGGATATCGCGCTTCTACCGCTACCCGGGTCTGCGCACACAGGTAGCGCCCACCAACGGCTCGATGGGCTATGGCGTTCCCGCCGGCATCGCGGCGAAAGTCGCGCACCCCGAGCGCCTGGTCGTGTCGATCAACGGCGACGGCGATTTCCTCATGAACGGGCAGGAGCTCGCGACCGCGGTGCAGTACGAGTTGCCGATCGTGTTCGTCGTCGTCAACAACGGCATGTACGGTACGATCCGCATGCACCAGGAGCGCGATTACCCGGCGCGCGTCTACGGAACGACGCTTGTGAACCCGGATTTCGCGGCGCTCGCCCGCGCTTATGGCGCCTACGGAGAAACGATCGAGGAGACGCGGCAGTTCGCGCCCGCCTTCGAGCGCGCGGTGAGCGAATCCGGGACGGCGCGCAAGCCGGCGCTGATCGAAGTGCGAATCGATCCGCAGGCGATTACCACTTCCACCACGCTGGAGGCGATCCGCACGCGCGCACTGAAGGGCTGAGCGATGCGGCAGTCCTACTGCCAGTTGGCGAGGTAGATGACGTATGGGGGTATCGCCCCCATCGGGTAAAACGCAGGCCCGTAGCTTTTCCAGATCCGGTCGGCTTCCTCATGCTCGCCCGAGGCGTGCCCACCGAGCATCGCCGTAAGAAGGAGAAAACGTCCCCAGTCATCGTCCCCCTCGATCCGTCCCGCGAGCAGCTTGCGGGCGCGCTCGATCATTGCCCGCGCATCGCGCGAGGCGACCACCGCGTATACACCGAGCCTGTCACGGACGTGTGTTGAAAGGCTTCCCGGGCCGCAACCGAGCCACTTGGGATCGCTCCATAGAGCGCGGCCGAGCTCCGGTGTGAGGTGCGCCAGGGTCATTTCCGCGGCCCACTGCAGCTTGTCGATCGCCGCCTTTGCCGGTTCGGTGCCGCACAACGCTCCGCGCCGTTTCAGGGTGAGCAGGGCGGTACGTACGTTCTCGTTCTTCGTACGGAGCGGATCCGCGGAAGGCGCGGCAAGGCCCCTTTCCAGTTCGAGGGCCACCGACTGGGCGACTACCGGAGGGGAGGAATCGAATTCGGGCAACGGATCGCGTATATAGGTCGTGGTGGAGCTGCCGAGCATATCGAGAATCGGGAGCGGCGCTTTTGCCAGCGAGAAAATTGCGTCGGCGATGGTCCTCTGGAAGCGCGCGCGGGGAGCTTCGAGCTGCACGAACGGGCGGAAGTCGGAATTCGCCGGCGCACCGAGCGGCGCGAACAGCGGCGAGATCTCGCGTTTCGTGCCCACCTTGCGCGCGCCGATGTCCTCCGCGCGCTTGATGCCCAGGCGGGCGAGCACCTGCACTAAGATTGATTCCTTCTGAGGCAACGGACCCATGGGCGGCACGCGACCCTCGGCCACCGCGACCACCACCAGATCGACTGAATTCACCGCGTACACTTCGTAATCCGCGAAGTTCTCGCCGAGCGCGGCGAGGATGGAGGCGAGCAGCCGGTCGTTGAACTCGTAGATCTGCAGCCACTGCACGAGCACGCCGCCCGGCGCGAGATAGCGCTTCGAATCGCGATAGAACTCCGTGGTGAAGAGGCTGGCTACTCCGTTCACCCAGGGGTTGGAGGGTTCGGAGGTGATGACGTCGTAACGCTTGCCGTGCCGCGCGAAGAAGCTCTTCGCGTCTTCGAAAAAGACATGGCTCCGCGGGTCGTTGTAGGCCCGGATGTTGCGCGGAAGGAAGGAGCGCGCACCGGCCACCATCGCGGGTTCGATCTCGATCGTATCGACCTCGCGCGGCCCGCTGTGCGACACCAGCACGTCCGCGGTGAGGCCCGATCCCCAGCCGATGTTGGCGAAGGTCTTGGCGTCGGGTTTGATGAGGAGCGGCAGCACGCCGGCCAGCATCATCGTGTATTCGTCCTCGCCGGGCGGTTGGCTCGGATCCATGCTGATGCTGGCGTCGGGTTTGCCGTTGGTTACGATCGACACGCTGCCCCGGGTACTCCCGCGAACCGCGACCGAGGCTGTCTTTCCGTCCTTATAGAAAAAGACCCGCCTGTCTTCGGGCACCGCTTTGCCGTAGCGATACACGCCCGAGGCCAGGCGTTCGGGCTCGAGAATCTCGGCGCGCGCCGTCGTGGTCGCGGCGAGCATTCCCAGGATAAGCGCTGAAAAGGCATGGGCGCGCCGGAAGACTGCCTGCGATCGCCGCAACAGCCAGGTCCCGAGCAGCATGTCCGCGGCAGCGCCGAGCACGAGGGCGAGCTTCAGGCCGGTTTCGGGCACCAGGAAGTGCACGGTAAGGAGCACTCCCGCAATCGCGCCCAGGGTGTTCGATGCGTATACCTGTCCGATGGCGCGCTCGCCGCGCCCGCCGCGCAGCAGCACAAACGTGAAAAGCGGCAAAGTCATTCCCGCGAGGAAAGTCGCGGGCAGCATCACGGCGAAGGCGAGCGCATGGCTGAACAGATTGAACACCGGGTAGGCGGCCTCGTTGGGCTGGAGTATTGCAAGCGCCCACGCCATCCAGTCGAAGGTCCAGTGATAGATGAAGATGGTCGCGAGCGCGGCGAGCCCCATGCCGAGCTGTATCAGGCCCGCGTAGCGCACCGGGTCGGCGATATGGTCGATGCGTCGCCGGATCCACAGGCCGCCGAGTGCGAGCCCCGTTATGAATGCGGAAAGCATCAGCTCGAAAGCGTGGAACGAGGAGCCAAGGACGAGCGAGAGCATCCGGATCCACACGATTTCGTACACGAACGAGGCCAGCCCGGTGACGAAGGCGCCTGCGAGGAACAAGCGGACGATGTGGTTCCCCGACAGCGCCGCGCCGCCAGCGGGTACCGCGGCGACCGCGGAGGGCTCGCCGCGGCGCGCGATCGCAAGGACCGTTACGGCGAGCGCGAGATTGAGCACTCCGGCCAGCCGCATCGTGCCCGGCATCCCGAGCCAGCCGAGCAGCAGGAACGCGGAGGCGAGCGCGCCGACGGCGGCGCCGATCGAGTTGGTGAAGTAGAGCATCGCCAGGTGATGTCCGCTCGCCTCGGGCCCGCGGCGGATGACCGCGCCGGAGAGCAGCGGAAAAGTCATGCCGAGCAGCACCGTCTGCGGCACGATGAGCGCCGCGCACAGCGAATACTTGTAGATCTCGACTGCCTCCGGAGAGCCGAGCGCCGGGATGACGTGATCGAGCGAGAGGCCTGTCAGCGCCACATAGGCCTCGTGAAAAATCAGCGCCGCCACGCCGATCCCCGCCTCGATCCAGCCGTAGGTGGCGAGCAGGTTCTTCAACCGGGCGCTCCAGCGGCTCGCCAGCCACGCGCCGAGCGCCATGCCGCCCATGAAGGCGGCGAGCACGAAGGACTGCGCGAACGCCGCCGTACCGAGGAAGAGCCTCAGGTAATGCGACCAGACGGACTCGTAGATGAGCCCGGTGAATCCCGAGAGCGCAAACAGGGCGAACAGCAGCTTGACGTTTCGGTTGGGCATGTTGCTTCCCGGATCAGAGGAGGGGCAAGTGTAGCTTGCCCGGTGGGGCGACGACGCGGGATTTCCTCACACCGGCGCGGTAAGGCGTCAGTGATGCAGGATCTTGGAGAGGAACTGCTGCGCCCGCTCTGAGCGCGGTTTGCCGAAGAAATCCTCCTTGTTCGCGTCCTCGACGATCTCGCCGCGATCCATGAAAACGACTCGGTGCGCGACCTTGCGCGCAAAGCCCATCTCGTGCGTGACCACCATCATGGTCATGCCTTCCTTCGCGAGCTCGACCATGACATCGAGCACCTCGTTGATCATCTCCGGATCGAGCGCCGAAGTCGGCTCGTCGAACAGCATCGCGATCGGATCCATGGCGAGCGCGCGGGCGATCGCCACGCGCTGCTGCTGGCCGCCGGAAAGCTGACCGGGATACTTGTCCTTGTGGGCGAGCAGGCCCACGCGTTCGAGCAGCTTGAGGCCCTTCTGCGTCGCTTCCTCCGGACTGCGCCCGAGCACTTTCACCTGCGCGAGCGTCAGATTGCGGGTCACGCTCATGTGCGGGAACAGCTCGAAGTTCTGGAACACCATGCCGATTCGCGAGCGCAGCTTCGGGAGATCGGTCTTGAGGCCACCGACCGAAACGCCGTCGACCGTGATTTCGCCTTTCTGGAACGGCTCCAGGCCGTTGACGCACTTGATCAGCGTCGATTTTCCGCTGCCGGAGGGCCCGCACACGACGACGACTTCGCCTTTCTTCACTTCGGTAGAGCAATCAGTGAGGACCTGGAAACCGCCGTACCACTTGCTGACGTTCTTGAGCGAGATCATGGGATCCTACTTGATGATTGCGACGCGTTCCTGGAGCTGCTTAACCAGGGCCGACAGCCCGTACGAGACAACGAAATACACCACGGCCACGAAGCTGTACATCTCGACCAGGCGGTAGTCGCGGTTGGCGACTTTCGCAGCGGCGCCCAGGAAATCCGTAGCCGAGATCACATACACCAGCGACGTGTCCTGGAACAGGATGATGGTCTGCGTGAGGAGCACCGGCAGCATGTTGCGGAACGCCTGCGGCAGGACGATCTGCGCCATGGTCTGCCAATAGTCGAGGCCAAGCGCGTAGCCCGACCACGCCTGGCCGCGCGGAATCGACTGGATGCCGGCGCGCATGATCTCGCAGTAATACGCGGCCTCGAACATGGTGAAAGTGATCGCCGCCGACCAGAAGGCGCCCACCTTGATCGGGTTGGGTTCCCTCAGGACCCAGGCGCCGATATAGGGCACGAGAAAGAAGAACCAGAAGATCACCAGCACCAGCGGGATCGAGCGCATCAGGTTGACGTAGGCGCCCGCCAGCAGCGACACCGGCTTGATGCTCGAGAGCCGCATCATCGCGAGCAGGGTGCCGAAGACAATGCCGCCGGCCATCGCCAGCGCCGTGAGCGTGAGCGTGAAGCTCATCCCCTCCCTGAAGAGGTAAACCCAGGAGCGCTGGATGACGTCGAAATCGAAACCCTGCATCAGTGACCTGCTTGGGGAGCGCCGCCCACGGCGATCAGGCCCGGCACGCGGACCTTCCTCTCGAGCGCGCGCATCGCGAGCACCACCACCAGGTTGGTCAGCAGATAGATCGCCGTTGCCGTCGCAAAGGCCTCGAACACGCGGAAGCTGAATTCCTGCATCGCCCGCGCTCGTCCGGTCAGTTCCAGCAGCCCGATGGTCAGCGCCACCGACGAGTTCTTGATCACGTTCATGAACTCGGAGGTGAGCGGCGGCAGGATGATGCGGAAGCTCTGCGGCAGGATGACGTGGCGGTAGGTCTGCGTTTCAGTCAGCCCCGTCGCGATGCCGGCCAGGCGCTGGCCGCGCGGCAGGGAATTGATGCCCGCGCGGACCTGCTCGGCAATGCGCACCGAGGTGAAGATGCCCAGGCACAGTACCGCCGGGACGTACGAGCCCCAGGGCGGCGGCATCTGCTTGATCCAGTCGCCGAGCCCCTGGGGCAGGAGTTCCGGCACGACGAAGAACCACAGGAACATCTGCACGATCAGCGGCACGTTGCGAAAGATCTCTACGTACAGGTTCCCCGCGCGCACCACCCACTTCATGGACGTGGTGCGCAGCGTGCCGACCAGCCCGCCGATCGCAAGCGCGATCACCCAGGCGGCGAGCGCGGTGGCGAGCGTCCAGCCCAGTCCGACGATGAGGTATTGAAGGTAGGTCCCGCTGCCGCCCGGCTCGGTCTGGAACAAAACTTGCCAATGCCAGTGATAGTTCACACCGGGTCCCGAAAACAAAAGCGCGCGTTCAACGGCTTATAGTCCGTTGCAACGCGCGCAGTTAAAGCGGCGCTCCGCGTCCGCTTTACTATTTGTAGGCGGCGGGGTCTCCCGAATCCGTCGGGTTGGCGACTAACTTCCTGAACTGATCGCTCATTGGCACGTCCAGGTTGATCCCCTTCGGCGGCACCGGCTTCAGGAACCACTTCTCGTAGATCGGGTTGATCTGGCCCGACTTGTAGAGGCTGGTCATCGCGGCGTTGACCACCTTCTTGAACGCGGCGTCGTCCTTGCGCAGCATGATGCCGTAGGGCTCGACCGACAGCGCCACGGGGGAAATCGCGTAGTCGCCGGGCGAGCGTGATTGCGCCGCGAGGCTGTACAAGAGGATATCGTCCATCACGAAGGCCACCGCGCGGCCGGTCTCGACCATCTGAAAGGCCTCGGGGTGGCCGTTCGCCGAGATGATGTTCATGCCGAGGTTCTGCGCTGCGTTGATCTCGGTGATCTGCTTGATGTTGGTCGTGCCCGCGGTCGAGACGATGGTCTTGCCCTTCAGGTCGGCGAGCGAGCGGATATTCGCGGACTTCTTCGCGATCCAGCGGTTGGCAGTGACGAAGTGCGTGATCGTGAACCACACCTGTTCCTGGCGCGCGAGGTTGTTGGTGGTCGAGCCGCACTCCAGATCGATCGTGCCGTTCGCCATCAGCGGGATGCGGTTCGCCGAAGTGACGAGCTGGTACTTGACGTCGAGCTTTGGCATCTTCAACTCGGCCTTCACCGCGTCGACGATCTTCAGGCACAGGTCGATGGCGTAGCCCACGGGCTGCTGCTTGTCGTCGTAGTAAGAGAACGGGATCGAGGCGTCGCGGTGGCCGATGGTGATCGAGCCGCTGTTCTTGACCTTCTTGAGCGTGCCTTCCTGGGCGGCGGCGGGCGCGGCGAGCGCCGCGAAGGCGATGGCTGCAAGGGCGAAAAACGTCGATCTTGTCATGTCAGTCTCCCCATGCGGTTGGTCAAACGGAACGCAGGCGATTCTACGCAGTCCCCGGTATCTTGTCTAAGCGAGCTTCAAGCCGCCCGCTTCACTTTCTTCCCCAGCACGTTGCGCAGGTAGTGTCCGGTGAAGCTCGTCTCCATCGCGGCGACGTCCTCGGGCGTCCCTTGCGCGATGATGCGGCCGCCGCCGTCCCCGCCCTCGGGCCCCAGGTCGACCACCCAGTCGGCGGTCTTGATCACATCCAGGTTATGCTCGATCACCACCAGCGTGTTGCCGGCGTCGCGCAGGCGGTGCAGCACTGCGAGCAGCAGGTCGATGTCCTTGAAATGCAGCCCGGTGGTGGGTTCGTCGAGTATGTAGAGCGTGCGGCCCGTGTCGCGCTTGGACAATTCCAGCGACAGCTTCACCCGCTGGGCCTCGCCCCCGGACAGGGTGGTGGCGGGCTGGCCGAGTTGTACGTAGCCCAGGCCGACTTCCAGGAGCGTCTGCAGCTTCCTTTCGACCGCCGGCACCGCGCTGAAGAATTCGTGGGCGGTCTCGACGGTCATCCGCAGTACCTCGTGGATGTTCTTTCCCTTGTACTGCACTTCCAGCGTCTCCCGGTTATAACGTTTGCCCTGGCAGACGTCGCAGGGCACGTAGATGTCGGGGAGGAAATGCATCTCGACCTTGATGACCCCGTCGCCCTGGCAGGCCTCGCAGCGGCCGCCCTTGACGTTGAACGAGAAGCGCCCCGGACCGTAGCCGCGCTCGCG
>JBGPTG010000012.1:0-24012 GCA_041490545.1 Gammaproteobacteria bacterium | reverse complement strand
GACCTGTTTCCCAACCTGAAGGAGCGCTTGTCCAGCCAGGGCACCAAGCTCTCCGGGGGCGAGCAGCAGATGCTCGCCATCGGCCGCATCCTGCGCACCGGCGCGCGCCTGCTGCTCCTCGACGAGCCCACCGAAGGGCTCGCCCCGGTCATCGTGCAGCAGATCGGCCGGACCATCTCGCGCCTCAAGGCGGAAGGGTTCACCATCCTGCTGGTCGAGCAGAATTTCCGCTTCGCGTCCAAGGTCGCCGACCGGCACTATGTGATGGAAAACGGCCGGGTGGTGGACATGATCCCGAATGCGGAGCTAGAGTCCAGCCTTGCGAAGATCCACGAATACCTGGGCGTGTGAGAATTCGCCCGATCTTTCCTTAACCAGCTTACTTAACCACAAGACTAGAGGAGATACCATGGCTTCAAGACGCAGCATGTTTACCGCGGCGCCGCTGGCGTTGGCCGCCGCGCTCGCGGCACCGGGCGCACAGGCCCAGATATCGGATGGTGTCGTCAAGATCGGCGTGCTCTCCGACATGTCCAGCCTGTACTCGGACATCGGCGGCGGCGGTTCCACGGTGGCCGCGCGCATGGCAATCGAGGACTTCGGCGCGGCGAAGAAGGGCATGAAGGTGGAGTTGCTTTCCGCCGACCATCTGAACAAACCCGACGTCGGCTCGAGCATCGCCCGCCAGTGGTACGACGTCGACAAGGTCGACGTTATCGTCGACGTGCCGACCTCGTCGATCGCGCTCGCGGTCAGCCAGATCACCCGTGAAAAAGGCAAGGCGTTCCTCGTCTCGGGCGCGGCGACATCCGATTTGAGCGGCAAGGCCTGCTCGCCCAACACCATCCACTGGACCTACGACACCTGGATGCTCGCCAACGGCACCGGCAACGCCATTGTGAAGACGGGCGGCGACAGCTGGTACTTCATCACCGCGGACTATGCCTTCGGCCTGGCGCTGGAGCGCGACACCGAAGCCGTGGTGCTGAAGAACGGCGGCAAGGTGCTCGGCAAGGTCCGGCACCCGCTGAACACCCAGGACTTCTCCTCGTTCCTGCTGCAGGCGCAGGCCTCCAAAGCGAAGATCATCGGCCTCGCCAACGCGGGGGGTGACACCACCAACGCGATCAAGCAGGCGGCCGAGTTCGGCATCGTCAAGGGCGGACAGAGTCTCGCCGGGATGCTGGTGTTCATCAGCGACATACACGGCCTGGGCCTCGACAAGGCTCAGGGGCTGATCTTCACCGAGACTTTCTACTGGGACCTGAACGACCAGACGCGCGCGTTCGCAAAGCGGTTTGCCGCAGCCAACGGCGGCAAGTATCCGACCATGGTGCAGGCCGGCGTGTATTCGACGATCACGCATTACCTCAAGGCGGTCCAGGCCGGCAAGACCGACGACGGCACCAAGACCATCGCCAAGATGAAAGAGTTGCCGACGGACGATCCGCTCTTCGGCAAGGGACGCGTGCGCGCCGACGGGCGCAAGCTGCATCCGGCGTACCTGGTGGAGGTGAAGAAGCCCTCGGAGTCCAAGGGACCCTACGACTACTACAAGATCCGCGCGACTATTCCGGCCGACCAGGCGTTCCGCCCGATCGATCAGGGCGATTGCCCTCTGGTAGCCAAGAAATAGCGCCGGGCGCACTGCTGTCATCCTGAGCGTAGCGAAGGATCTGCTTCTAAGTTTGGGAGAAGCAGATTCTTCGTCACGCGCGGCTCCTCGGAATGACATCGCAGTAGATGGAAATTTTCGGCATTCCGACGCAGGCGCTGTTCGGGCAGCTCTTGATCGGGCTGATCAACGGCTCGTTCTACGCGCTGTTGTCGCTGGGCCTCGCAGTGATCTTCGGCCTGCTCAACATCATCAACTTCACCCACGGCGCGCAGTACATGATGGGGGCGTTCTGCGCCTATTTCCTTTTCGCCAAGCTCGGCGTGGGGTACTGGTGGGCGCTGGCGATCACGCCCTTCGTCGTAGGCGTCCTCGGCATGGCCATCGAGCGGCTGATGCTTTCGCGCCTGTACAAGCTCGACCACCTGTACGGTTTGCTCCTAACTTTCGGCCTGGCGCTCATCTTCCAGGGGCTGTTCCGCAACGAGTACGGCACTTCGGGAATTCCGTACGCGATGCCGCAGGAACTTTCGGGCGGGCGCAACCTCGGTTTCATGTTCCTGCCCAACTATCGCGCCTGGGTGATCGTCGCGTCTCTCGCGGTGTGCATCGCCACCTGGTTCGTCATCGAGAAGACCAAGCTCGGTTCCTACCTGCGCGCGGCGACCGAGAATCCGCCGCTGGTGCAGGCTTTTGGCATCAACGTGCCGCGGATGATCACGCTCACTTATGGTTTTGGCGTGGCGCTCGCCGCGTTCGCGGGGGTGATGGCCGCGCCGATCTACCAGGTGAACCCGCTCATGGGTGCCGACCTCATCATCGTGGTGTTCGCGGTGGTGGTGATCGGCGGCATGGGCTCGATCATGGGGTCGATCGTCACTGGCTTCGCGCTGGGACTGATCGAGGGACTCACCAAGGTGTTCTACCCCGAGGCGTCCAACACCGTGATCTTCATCATCATGGCGATCGTGCTGATGATCAAGCCCGCGGGGCTCTTCGGCACGCAGCGATGAGGGAGCGCTAGATCATGTCGGCCGTGCCGGAAAGCGTCGGGGGGATTCTGCTGGCCGCAAGCGGGCAGAGGCACCATCGCGTCGCCCTGGCGGTCATGATTGCGTTCTTCGCGCTCGCGCCGCTCGTCGCCTATCCGGTGTTCCTCATGAAGGTGATGTGCTTCGCGCTGTTCGCCTGCGCCTTCAACCTGCTCATCGGCTACGGGGGGCTCCTGTCCTTCGGCCACGCGATGTTTCTCGGCACGGCGGGTTATGCCGCAGCACACGCCGCCAAGGTCTGGGGCTTCCCGCCGGAATTCGCCATCCTGTTCGGCACGGCGTGCTCGGCGCTACTGGGGCTGATCACCGGGCTGCTGGCGATTCGCCGCCAGGGCATTTACTTCGCGATGATCACGCTTGCGCTGGCGCAGATGGTGTACTTCTTCTACCTGCAGACGCCGTTCACCGGAGGGGAGGACGGCATCCAGGCGGTGCCGCGCGGCCAGCTCTTCGGGCTGATCGATCTGCGCAACGTCTGGGCGATGTACGCGCTCGTGTTCGCCGTATTCGTCGGCGGCTTCCTGCTCATCCAGCGTGTGGTGCACTCGCCTTTCGGCCAGGTGCTCAAGGCGATCCGCGAGAACGAGCCGCGCGCCTTGTCGCTGGGCTACGACGTCAATCGTTACAAACTGCTCGCCTACGTGCTCTCGGCGACGCTCGCGGGCCTCGCGGGCGCGACCAAGGTGCTGGTGTTCGAGCTCGCCTCGCTCACCGACGTCCACTGGACCATGTCGGGCGAGGTGGTGCTGATGACGCTGCTCGGCGGACTGGGCACGGTGTTCGGCCCGGTGGTCGGCGCGCTCATCATCATCTCGATGGAAAACTATCTCGCCCAGCTCGGGTCGTGGGTGACGGTCGTGCAAGGCGTGATCTTCGTGATCTGCGTGCTGACTTTCCGCCGTGGGGTTGTGGGCGAGCTGGGGCACTGGCTGAAGAAGCCGTTGTAAGAATCAAGTTTCTCCCCTCTCCGGTTGTCGTCCCGGCGAAAGCGGACCCAGCGCTTCCCGCGGCTAGCGCTGTTGCATCACCTTGGACGAAGTCAACGAGATGATCGAGCCGCACGAGCTTGGTAAGGCGCTTCGCCCCTTTGACGCGACTCTGCATGAGGTCTAGCCCGGTCACCCGACAACCGGTTCGATGCGCGATCCAGCGGGCGGGGCCTCCCATACCGCTACACACATCAAGCGCACGATGCTCTCGACGGATGCTCGCTTTTTCGGCTGAGGCATCGACCACCTCAATGCCACCGTAACGGTCTTGGTCAAAGTCCTTCATTGCTTCGCAATTCCCTTGCTCTGTTTTTGCAGCAACTCCAGGGTATGGTCGGCGGATATCGGACGGCTGAAGAGAAATCCCTGGGCCTCGTCGCAGCGAAGCAGGCCCAGCAGCTTTTCCTGTTCGGCGGTTTCCACTCCTTCCGCAATAACGTTCAGTTTCAGGGAATGAGCAAGGGAAATGATCGTCTGCACGATGCTCATGCTGTCGGGGCTGTCTGTCATGCTTTCGACAAATGACTGGTCGATCTTCAAGGCGCTGATGGGCAGTCTCGCGATGTAGCTGAGCGATGAATATCCGGTGCCGAAATCGTCGACGGCCACGGTTGCCCCAAGCTCCCGGATCGCCTTCAATTTCGGGATGTTCTGCTCGATGTCCTCCATCACCAGGCTTTCGGTGATCTCCATTTCCAGGCTCGCCGCGAGGTCCTTGCGTGCCGCGACGACCTTGTGCACGTCGTCAACGAAACTCTTCTGCCTGAGCTGGATCGCCGACACGTTGACGGCGATCCGTACCGGCTCCGCCCCCGCCGCGCACCAACGGTCCAGATCGACGAGCGCCTGCCTCATGACCCACTTCCCGACCTCGAGAATCAATCCGGTCTCTTCCAGCACGGGGATGAACAGCCCGGGAGCCACCAGGCCCGCCTCCGGATCGGCCCACCGGATCAGGGCCTCGACGCCGGTGATGCGCTTCGTGACGAGCGAGATCTTCGGCTGATAGTGAAGCACGAACTCCTCGCGCTCAACCGCCTTGCGCAGCTTGTTCTCGATAGTGAGCTTTTCGGCCACCCTCGCGTTCATCTGCCGCGCGTAGAAAAGATACCGCTGGCCGGACGCCTTGGCGTCGCGTAGCGCCGCCTCGGCATTGCGATACAGCGTCTCGACGTCCTCGCCGTCGCCGGGAAACACCGCCACTCCGGCCTTGGCCGCAATTCGCAGCTCCGTGCCGCCCACCGAAAACGGTTGAGCCTGAATACGGAGAAGAATCTGATCGAGGATTATGCTCGTGTCCGAACCCGTGGCTGTTCGCCGAGTGGCGATGACGAAACAGTCACCGCTGAGCCGAGCCAGGATATCGGTTTCCTCCAGTCCTTCCTTCAGACGCTGCGCGAGCAGGCGCAACAATTCGTCTCCAGCCTGCCGGCCCAACGTTTCATTGATGGTCCGAAAACGTTCCAGATCGAGCATGATCATCGAACATATCTGCTGGTCGTGACGCGCGGCACTCAGCCGCTGATCGAAGCGGTCCGAAAACAGTGCGCGATTCGGCAGCCCCGTAATTTCGTCGAAATAGGCCAGATAATTCAGCCGCTCCTCGTTCTCGATGTGCTTCATGGCAAACGAAACATCGTCGGCCATTTCGATGAGCAGCTTCATCTCCTCCTCGTCGAAGGCGCTTGGTTCCGGCGCGTAAAGGACGAACACGCCTACGGCACGGCTGTCCGGGATGAGAGGCAACAGCGCCACGGAACGGTACCCGCGCTTCAGAGCTTCGGCGCGCCACACCTTCATGCGATCGTCCGACGCAATGTCGTTACACACTACGGGCGCTGCCTGTGTCAGGGCGCGCGCGGTCAACTCGCAGTTTCCAGGGGTATCCTCCTCGATCGTCAGATTGATCTGCGACAAATAGCCGTCATCATGGCCCGCCGTGGCTACAGGGGTCACCTTTTGCGTATCCATGTCGAGCGTGCCGATCCACGCAAACCTGAATTTCCCGTGCTCCACCGCGATGCGGCAGGCCTCCTGGAAAAGCTTCGACGCCTCGTGAACGCGTACGATGGTCGAGTTGATCCCCGAGAGCACGGAATGAATGCGACTCAGGCGAGCAATCTTCAGTTCCTGTTCCCGGCGTTCCGTCACGTCCCGCACGATGCCGATGACGTGGGTCTCTTTGTTGAAAACGACCGGGCTGAGGCTGATTTCCACGGGTATCAGACTTCCGTCTTTCCGTTGCCCCTGCAGGCTGGCCAGCGCCGCCATCCTTCTGGTCCGGGGGTTGGCCAGGTAGTCTGACCTGTGCCCGGCGTGAGCCGACCGCTGGACTTCGGGTACGAACCTATCCATCGAATTGCCCAGCAGTTCCTCGCGCTTATAGCCGAACACACGCTCCATCTCGGCGTTGGCCAGGACGATGGCCCCGCGGCTGTCGACGAGGACAATGGCGTCGGGCGCAGCCTCCAGCAAGGCCTGGAACCGCTCGTGACTCTCGTGCAGCTCCCGCTCCATTTTCCTGCGGAGCGCGCGTTCCTCGGCATCCTGCAGCGCGCGCTCGACCGCCGCCGGCAGCCGTATAAGATTATTCTTCAGCACGTAGTCGGTCGCGCCGTTCTTCAAAGCGCGGATTGCATATTCCTCGCCGATCGTGCCGGAGACGAAGATGAACGGCACGTCCGGGGCAAGATCACGCGCGATCGCGAGCGCCAACATGCCGTCGAAATGCGGCATCGAGAAGTCCGAGAGGATGATTTCCGGCTGGAATTCCCGCAGCGCTTCGCGAAATGCTTCCTCGATGTCGACGCGCCGATGCGCGACGCGCAAGCCGGCGCGCTTCAACTCGCGGACTTCGAGTTCCACGTCGGCCGGTATGTCTTCGACCATCAAGATCCGAAGTTCCTGCTCCATCCGATCCTCCTCCGTTCCGATTGGCTCCCGGCTACGGCGTCTTGTTCACCAGCATCCAGTAGAAACCCGCCTTGGCCACGGTTTCGCTGAATTGCTCGAACTCCACCGGCTTGACCACGTAGCTGTTGACGCCGAGCTTGTAGCTCTCGGCGATGTCGCGCCCCTCCGCCGACGAGGTGACTATGACCACCGGGATCGTCCGCGTGCGCTCATCCTCCTTGATCCGCTTCAATACCTCGAGGCCGTCCACCTTCGGCAGCTTGAGATCGAGCAGTATCAGTCTGGGGTTGTGGTCGGGACGGCCGGCGTAGGCGCCGTCGCGGAAAATGAACTCCAGCGCCTCCGCGCCGTCCTTGACCCAGGTGATGCTGTTCGCCAGCTTGCCCTTGCGCAGCGCGCGCATCGCAAGCTCGGCGTCCGACGCATTGTCTTCCACCAGCAGAATATCCACGCTCTCAAATTTGTCCATCCTGCCTTCCTTTGGGCAGCGAAAAATAAAACGCGGCGCCTTCGCCCGTCTTACCTTCCGCCCACACCCGGCCACCGTGCCGGGACACGATACGCCGCACGATGGCAAGCCCGACGCCGGTGCCCGGAAACTCATCGTTGCCATGCAGACGCTGAAACACGCCGAACAGCTTCTTGTAATACTGCATGTCGAACCCTGCGCCGTTGTCCTTCACGCAATAAACGACGGCGTCCGCGCCGTCGCCATCCCCCGACACCTCGATCAGCGGCTGGTCGCGCTTGCCGCTGAACTTGACCGCATTCGACAGCAGGTTCATCCACACCTGCTTGAGCGACGCCGGGTCGCCCCACGCCTCGGGAAGGGGGTGGATCTCGATCCGGACCCGCCCAGCGGCCGCGGGCGCGCCGATCTCGGCCAGCGCGCTGCGCGCCAGCGCCTCCATGTCGACGCCGGTCGCGGCGATGGGATTGCGCCCCAGCCGCGAGAAGGTCAGCAGGTCGTCGATCAACTGCCCCATTTTCAGGGCGTTTTCGCGCACCACGCCGATCAGGCGCCGGGCCTCGTCATCGAGCTTGCCGCCGTAATCCTCTTCAAGGATGCGGGAGAAGCCGTCTATCGCGCGCAGCGGCGTCCGCAGGTCGTGGGACACGGTGTAGGTGAAGTCTTCCAGCTCTTTGCTGCTGGTCTCGATCTGCATGGTGCGCTCGGCGACCCTGCGCTCCAGGCGCGCGTTGAGCTGCTGAATCACGTCCCGCTGCGCCTGCATCAACTCGAAGGCGTGGTCCAGGGCCGCCATCAGGTTCCCGATTTCGCCGCGCGGGCGGGGTTTGCCGATGCGCGCGTCGAAATCTCCGCCACTGAACCGCACGACGGCCGCGATGATGCGCGCTGATTGGCGGCGGACCCCTAGTTCCACCAGCGCCCACGCGCCTCCGAGGGCCAGCAGCGAGACGATGGCCAGAATCGAGAGCGCCTGGCCCAGATTTCGATTCGCCGCCGCGAGCAAATCGTTCCTGGATACCCCGACCAGGACGTGCAGCCCCGCTTCGGGGAACTCCGGCAATGCACTGGCCGCCCAGATCCGGGACACTCCGCCGACCTCGATATCTTCCCGCACCTCTTCGCCGTGGCGCTCCCGGGCGAAGCGAAACAGCGGCGAATCCGCGATCGACGTGCCGCGCAATTTTTCGCCATCGGGGTCCCACGTGAGTATCGTTCCCTTGCCGTCCACGAGTGCGGACACTGCGCCTCCCCGTGGCAGTATCTCTGAACGGGACCGCATGTACTTCCCGAGGTCCAGCGAAGCGAGAAGCACGAATTTCGGTTCACCTGTTTCGCGCCGCACGGCGTAGGCAACCTGCAGGACAGCGATTCCGGTCAGTCGGCCGAACGCCGGCTCGACGGCGAGCGGGTTTTCCGAGGCGAGCGCCTGCTGGAAATAACGGCGGTCTGTGAGGTTCAACGCCCTGCCGGTACGCAAGGAATCGCAAAACAGGTTGCCATCCGGCTTGATCGTGAGGATCCCGGTGTACTGCGGATGCTCCTTGAGCACATCGGCCAGGAAAGCGGAACAGGCCGCCGGATCGTGCGTATCGAAATCACGCGCACGGGACAATCCGTAATGAAGCTGCGCCGTACTCCGGACTGCATCCGTCAGGTCTCGAGCAACCTGTTGAGCCGTGGCGGCCAGGTGTCGCTGCGCGTCGGCGATCTCGGATTCGCGATGCTCCAAAAACTGTATTCCGGCCACTAACGCGGGAATAAGCGTGGCGAACAGGATCAGGAGCAGCAGCCGGGCGCGGATGCTCATGCCCCGCCTCCCTTGGGAAGCGCGAAATAAAACGTCGCGCCTTCGTTGACCTTCCCTTCCGCCCACACCCGTCCGCCGTGCCGTGTCACCACTCGCCGTACGATGGCCAACCCGACTCCGGTCCCGCTGAACTCCTCGTCGCCGTGCAGACGCTGGAACACGCCGAACAGCCTGTCGCGATACCGCATGTCGAAGCCGGCGCCATTGTCTTTCACGCAATAAACAGTGTCCGCGCCGTCCTCATACGCCGACACTTCGACCCGCGGGTCATCGCCCTTGCCGCTGAACTTGACCGCGTTCGACAGCAGGTTCATCCACACTTGCCTGAGGAGCGCCGCATCGGCGTAGGCCGGAGGCAGCGGACCGACGACCACTTTCGCGCGCCGCTCCGCCGCGGCCTGCACCTCCTCAAGCACCTCCCCGACCAGCTTGCCAGAATCGATCCGCGCGGTGGAAATGGGCTTGCGGCCGAGGCGGGAGAACGCAAGCAGATCGTCGATGAGCTGTCCCATCTTCCGGGTGCTGTCCCGGATCACCCGGATGAGCCGCTTGCCCTCGCCGTCGAGGCCTGCCGCCTGATCCTCCTCGAGCATCCGGGAGAACCCGTCAATGGCACGGAGCGGCGCCCGCAGGTCGTGCGACACGGAATAGGAGAACGACTCCAGTTCCTTGTTGACTATTGCGAGCTCTAGTGTGCGCTCTTCGACTCTCCGTTCCAAATCAGCACTGAGCGCCCTGACCTCGCCCTCCGCACGCTTGCGCTCCTCCACTTCCGCGGCGAGCTTGGCGGTCCGCTCCTCGACCAGCTTTCCGAGGTGCTCGTGCAGCCCGGCCCGCTCCAGCGCCACCGCCACCTGGTTGCCGACGCTGTAGAGCATCTGTAACCCCTCTTCGTCGAACAGCCCCTCTCCCGGCCCGGCCAGATTCATTACGCCCAGCGTGCGGTTCTCTCCGAGCCACAGCGGGATGCTCGCGTGACAGCGCAGCCCGCGCCTGTCGCCGGTTGCCTTGGCGAGCCGCTCGCATTCGATGATATTAGCGACCGAGTCGAGTTCGCCGGAGAGCAGTTTCCGGCGGCACGCGCACTCCCCTTCCAGGGCGCCCGGCTGCATGAGCGCGGGCGGCAGGTTGTGCGCGGCCGCGAGCCGGAAGCCGGATTCGCCTTCCCGTAGCGAAATCCAGCCGGCCTGGATGCCGGGCAACTCCACGGCCAGTTCCAACGTGGTTTCCGCCACTTCGCGTTCGCTGACCGCTCGATTGAGCCCGTTTGCGATGCGGTACAACCCCTGGAGTACCTGGTTCGAATGCGCCAGATCCTTTTCCCGCAGCTTGAGTTCGTTGTTGAGACCGACCGCCTGCTCGTAGGTGGAGATCAACAGGTCCAGGATCTGCTGGCGCTCGGAGGTGATGAAGTGCCTGTGCCCGCCCAGCTCGATCTCCACCCCGAGCTGCATCTTCTGGGTCTTGCGCAGATCCCGGTTCATCAGCAGTTGCTCGATGCGCGACAGCAGGTAATGCTCGTCATACGGTTTGCGGATGAAATTGTCCGCGCCGCACTCCAGGCCCCGGATCACGTCCTGCGAGTCCGAGAGCGAAGTCACCAGGACCACCACCACATCCTTCAGCTTGTCGTCGGACTTGATCGCCTTGCACAGGCCGTAGCCGTCCAGCTCCGGCATTATGACGTCGCTTATGACCAGGGTCGGCTTGCGCCGCCTGGCCGCCGCGAGCGCCTGCTTGCCGTCGGGGGCGGTCACCGCCGTGTAGCCGTGCTCCTCGAGCAGGTGCTGCAGCTTCTCCGCCTGCGTCCGACTGTCCTCGGCGATGAGGATCTCCACGCCACCGTTCTTGTTCTTCCTGGATATCATGGAGCGCTCCGTGTCCTGCCTCTGTTGTTCGCCAGATTCGTCAGCACCGCTGCGATTTTCTCCGGCGGCAGAACGAGAATTGCCGCGTCGAGCCTGATCGCCTCGCCCGGCATGCCATGGACGACGGAACTTTCCTTGTCCTGGGCAAAGGTGACTGAGCCCTTTTCTTTCAGCAGCCGCAGCTCCTCGGTGCCGTCGCGTCCCATTCCGCTGAGCAGTCCGGCGACCGCGTCGCATCCGTAGACTTCCGCGATCGAGCGAAACAGATACGATACCGACGGACGCAGCCCGTTCTCGGGCTCGTCCTTCGTCAGGACGATCTTTCCGCCGTGTCCCACCTTCATCTGAAATCCATCGGGCGCGACGTAAATGTGGCCGGGAAGCATGAACTCGCCCTGTGTCGCGAGATGAATGGGCAGATTGGAGGACTGCGCCAGCCAGTTGACGAACCCCTGGACGAAACCGGCCGCCATGTGCTGCACGATCAACAGCGGCGCCGGAAAATCCTTCGGCAGCGCAGCGAGAATGGTCTGGAGCGCCTGCGGGCCGCCGGTCGAGGCGCCGATGGCGACGATCCTGACTTTCGCCGGCTCGCTCGCAAAGCTCATCTCCGCCGGACGCGGGGCGGGCGCATCGCGCCGCGCCCGCGACCAGCGTCTGACCACCTTCACCTCCGACATCAGTTTCACCGTCTGCACCAGCTCCTTTGCGGTTGCCTCATGAGCCGGATGACCGATGCCCCGCGGGCGGGGAAGGACGGCCAGGGCACCCGCGTCCATGGCGGAAAACGCCGTCGCCACTTCGCCGGACTTCTCGCTGCCGCTCACGATGACGATGGGCGTCGGAAGGGTTTCCATGATCCGGCGCGTCGCCTCCAGCCCGTCCAGTCTGGGCATATGGATGTCCATCGTGATCACGTCGGGCCGATCGAGCCGTACGGCCTCCAACGCCTCCTCTCCATTGGTTGCCGTGCCGATGACCCGAATGCCGGGATCCGAGCTGAGGATATGAACGAGAAATTCCCGCACTACACTTGAATCCTCCACTACCAGGACTCGTATCAAGGGCATCGCCTCATATCGGGTTCATGACTTCCAGCCGTGCGTGTCGGACGCCGACACACGCAGCTAGATCAGCCTCCGCACGATCTTCAGCAGGTTGCTCTGATCGAAGTTGCTTTTCACGATGTAGGCATTGGCGCCGACGTCGATGCCGCGCTCGCGATGCTCGCGCGATTCGAGCGCGGTCACCAGCACCACCGGCAGCTCCGCGAGTTGCTTGTCCGCGCGCACCTTGGCGGTGAGATCGAAACCATCCATGCGCGGCATCTCCACGTCCGAGACGATCAGATCGAAGCTCGCGGTCTTGAGCGCGGTGTAGGCGTCGATCCCGTCCACCGCGGTGGTGACGCGGTAGCCCACCGACTCCAGTATGTTTTTGAGCAGCGCTCTCGATGTGATCGAGTCCTCCACCACCAGGATGGAGCGTTGTTGCGCTCCGGCGGGCTCTTCGGCGGCCGCGACGGACGCGATCGGCGTCGTCGCCCGCTTCACTGCCGACTGCATCAAATCGGGGACGTTCAGCACTGGTACCACCTGGCCCGTCCCCAGAACGCTCGCTCCGGCGACGTTGCGCACGCGCGCGAGCTGCGGGCCGAGCGTCTTGACCAGCACCTCCTGCTCCCCGAGCACCTGCTCCACACGGAACGCGATGCGCTCCGCTCCCAAACCGAGAACGACGGCGTGCGCGCTGTCCGCAGCCTCGCCCGCCGCGGCCTTGCGCGGCATCTCCAGTACGTCGCTCAAGCCGACCAGCGAAACCGCCTGTCCGCCGAGGGAGATCGTCTCCCGGTTCTCCACCGTGCGGATGTCCTCTTTCATTACCCGCTCCACCCGCTCGATGCTGGCCGCAGGTATCACGAAAAGGTGTTCGCCGGCGCGGACGATGACGCCGCGGAAAGTGGCCAGCGTCAGCGGCAGGGCGATGCGCAAGCGGGTTCCGGCGTCGGGGTGCGACTCGATCGCGACGCTGCCGCCCAGATGCTCGACCTTTTCGCGCACGATTGCGAGCCCGAGCCCGCGCCCGGAGACGTCCGTGATGATGGGACTGGTGGAGACGCCGGACTGGAATACGAGCGCCAACGCCTCCGAATCACCGAATCTTTCCGCCTCCTCGGCGGAAACGACGCCGAGCTTGCTGGCTGCTGCCTTCACCCTCGCGGCGTCGATGCCTGCGCCGTCGTCGGCGACGAGGATCTCGACCTTGCCGCTGTCCTTCTGCAAGATCGCAAGGGTGATCGTTCCATGCGGCGGCTTGCGCTTGTCCTTGCGCACGGCCGGTCGCTCGATGCCGTGATCGATGCAGTTGCGCAGCAGGTGAATCAACGGGTCCTTCATCTGTTCCAGAATCCGCCGGTCGATCTCGATCTCGCCGCCTTGGATCGCCAGCTCCACCTCCTTGCCCTGGTCGCGGGCGAGTTCGCGAGTGAACCGCGGGAACATCTCGAGCAGCGACGAGAACGGCAGCAGGTGCATCTCCTTCACGTCGTGAAGGAGCGTGTCGGTCATTCCGGCCAGCATGCGCCGATCGCGCGCGGCGGACCGGCTCAACCGTGTCAGCTGGCTTTCGAGCGTTTTCATGAACAGTTGCTCGGTGTCCAGATACTCGCGCAGCTTCGGCAGTTCCTGCCCCCCGGCGCCGTTGACCTTGCCGCCCGTTTCGAGTCTGCGTTCGATCAGCCGCAGTACGGGCCCGATGCGGACGCGCTGCTTTTTCCACGTCGCAAGCGTGGCGGCGGTCTCGCGCAACTCTTCGGCGCGTTGCGCCGATGCCAGCCGCGGCGACAGCAGTTCCTCGGCCTGACGCATTACCGCGTCGAGTTTCGCTGTGGAAACTCTGACGGTCTCCGATGCCAGACTCGGGACCGGGGACGGTGTGAGAGGAGCGCCGATTGCGGCAGGCTCGGCCGGCGCAGCCGAAGAGGAAGCGAGCGGGATCTCTCGAGCCCGCGAAATCGGAGCCCGCGCTTTGGGCAATGGTCCTTTCAATGCCTCATCGAGATGCCGGATCAGTGTCGCGATCGCCGGCGGGAGAACATTGGACACGCTGGCGTTTGGAGCAAGAAACCCGCCGAGGGCATCGATCGACTGGTAAAGGAGATCGACCAGCGGCGGCGAAACTGCGAGCCGATTGCCCTTCAGCCCCGCAAACACGCCCTCGATCGACTGGCAGACCGACTCGACCTGCGTAACGTTCACGGCCCGGGCAGCGCCCTTCAGACTGTGCGCCTCGCGAAAGATGTTCTCGATGGTTTGGGCGCGTTGCGCACCTGCCGGCATTTTCTCCAGCGCGAGCAGTCCCGACGACATCGCCTTGAGATGTTCGTCCGCCTCGACGCGAAAGGTCGCGAGAAGTTTTTTCAACAGCCCGTCGTTCTTCCCGGCCATCGTCCCGTTCCGCTCTCCGGCTCCGGCGCCTTGTTTCCGGTCTGTCACACCTTGTACTGTCCTGCCAACTGCTTTAGCTTCTGCCCCAGCTCATGCAGGCTCTGGGCCGCCGCCTCTGCCTGCTTGGTGCCGGCCACGTTCTGCACGCTCGCCTGCTTGATGTTCTCCATCGCCAGTGCCACCTGGTCCATGCCCGCCATCTGCTGCTGGCTCGAGGCCGCGATCTGCGTGGCCGCCTGCGCCGCTTCCGCGATGCCCTCGGCGAGCAGCCGGATCGATTCGCCCGCCTGGGCCGACTGCTTCACCCCGGCCTCCACCGCCTTGCTGCCCTGCTCGGTGGCGAGCACCGCCGCAGAGGTCGCCTTCTGGGTGTCGCCGAGGATCGTGCGCACCTGGGCGGTGGCCTGCCTGGACTGCTCGGCGAGGCTTTTCACCTCCTGCGCCACCACCGCGAAGCCCTTGCCCTGTTCGCCCGCGCGCGCCGCTTCGATCGCCGCGTTCACCGCCAAGAGATTCGACTGCTCGGCGAGGTCGTTCACCGTGGCGATGATCTCGCCGATCGCCTGGCTCTGCTCGCTCAACCTCACGATGCTCCCGGCGATGGACTCCATCTGCTCCTGGATGCGGTGCATGCCCTGAGTCGCCTCCTCGACCGACTTGCGCCCGGCCTGGGAAACCTGCGCGACCTTCTGCGCGCTCTCGGACACGTACTTCGCCTTCTGGCTCGACACCTGCGCCGTCTGTTTCACTTCCTCCACCGTCGCCGTGGTCTCGCTCACCGCCGTCGCCGTCTCCGCCGACCCCGCGGCCACCTGCGTCGTGGTGGCAAGGATCTCGCTCGACGAGGAGGCGAGCACGCCGACGCCCTCGTGGATCTCGCGCGTCGTGCGCCGCAGGTTCTCGATCATCGCGCGGAACGCGCGCGAGAGGGTGCCCACCTCGTCGGCGCGATCATCCTGCGGGACGTTGACGGTGAGGTCGCCCAATGCGACCCGTTCGGCGACGCCCGAGATCGTCCCGAGCGGCACGGCGATGATCCGGTTCAGGAACAGCACCATCGTCACCGCCAGCAGGATCGCCGCGATCGCGATGATCATGAACAGCTGCATCGACTGGTGCGCCCTTTGCTCCGACTCCGCCATCGCGCGCCGCGCGTCTTCTTCCGCCGCTTTGCCCAATTCGTCGGTAATGACGCGAATCTTTTGCGCCCGCTCCTGTTGCGCGCCGACCGCGAACCGCAGCGATTCCACCAACTTGCCCTCGATGATTAACGGAATGATTTCGGCATCCTTGGTTTGGGCGAATGCCTGCCAGACGGATTTCAACTCCTCCAGCCGCGACAGCCTGGCAGGATCGTTCTTCGCCCGCTCCAGAAGACCGCGGATGATCCGGTCAATCCGTTTGGAGCGTTCCGCGGCTTCCGCCAACAGGGGATCCTGTTCCGCGCGTTTGCTCAACAGCTGCGCTTCGAGCATCAGAACCCGCATTCCGTTGTAATTAACGCGCAGAGCCAGCAAATCGCGCTCGTTGGCGAAGTCTTCCTCATAAAGGTTTTTCTGGGACTCCTGGATCGTCGAGATGCCCAAGTAGGCGGCCTGGATGGCGACCGCCAGTAGCGCGGCCATCAGGCCGAAGCCGACGAAAAGCTTGCTGCGCGTCCTAAGATCGAGAAACCACTTCATGGCTGTTCCCCCTTTGTTCTTGTTACGCTCGAAACGATGCGGCCCCTAGCCCGACACTCGCTCCTGCACCACGATGCTCTCGTCCGTCAGGAGCTTCTCCGCATCGAGGATCACTGTGCGGCCGGGAGTCACGCCCTTCAGATACGCCTCGCGAATGCCGGTGAGCGTGGGCAGGGACGGCTGGATGTCGGCAACCGGGATGCGGCGCACACCGGCGACGGCATCCGCCAGGATGCCGAAGAGCATGTTTTCGGACTCGAGAACGATGACCTTGTTGAGATCAGTCAGCCCCGTCTCCGGAAGCTCGAAGAACTTCCTCAGGTCGATGACCGACAGGATCTCGCCGCGAATGTTGACGATGCCGAGCACGAATGCTGGCGTGCACGGCAGCGGCGTCAGGTTATCCAGCGGTTCGACCTCGCGCACGTAACGGGTTTCGATGGCGTAGTTCTCGAAGGCCAGGACAAACTCGATGACTTCGATGTGCTCGTCGCCGGCTTCCGCATTCCCGGGCTCACGGGCGAGACTCTGCGCCCTTTCCCTCAGAATCCGTTTCGTCTCCTCGGGATCCGGCGCCCAGACACGCGCTATCCTGGCGCGCGCGGCTTCCAGCCGTCGCTCGACCTCGCGCCAATCGACGGCCGCCTGTTTCTTCTTGCGCGACCCTGTCTCGTCGACGCTCATCCCGGCAATTCCTCACGAGCTCGCGGCAGGCTTTCCTGCGCGGAAAGAATGATCTCGCCGAGCCGGCCGGCGGTCAGCCCTCCAGACTCCGGCAGCAGCTCGTCCTGGGGACGTGCTTGCAGTAGCGCCAGCGTGTTCTCGAAATGCCGCCTCGCTTCCCGGCGCCGGCCCTGCGACAGGCGCAGGTTACCCAAGGCGAAGTGCGCCAGCGCGAAATCCGGATCGAGATAGAGCGTGCGCTTGAACGACTGCTCGGCCGCGTCGCGTTGCCCCTGTTCCTGCTGGATGGCGGCGAGGAGATAATGGTGCGCGGGATTCAGCTTGTCGGCGGCGATCGCTTGCTTGCACCAGTCGATCGCCTCGGCGAGTTTTCCCTGATCGGCGCAGGTCCGCGCCGCGCGGCACGGCGCTTCACGCTCATCCTGCTCCCGCAAGTGAGGTTCGCCGGACCCCATTTTCCCCGGCCGGCCCGGCGTTTCTTTCGGCGGAGCGGGGCGTGCCGCATCCGCAACAGCAGGCTCCGGCGGCACAGCCGGGTGCCGCCGATGGAAGGCCCAAGGTTCCTCGTCAAACACCGGGACTTCAGGATTGATGACAACGGCCCGCGGCCCGCCACCCACCATCTTGCGGTAGAGGACCACGCCGGGGAACTCGATGGTCGTGAATGTGGAAAACGTGGTGTTCGAGGTTTCCGTCGGACTGGTGATCAGCCACCCGCCATCGACGAGGCAGCGGTGCAATCTTCCCGCGACCTTGCGGGTCTGCTCCGCGGCGAAATACATCAGCACATTGCGGCAGAAGATCACGTCCATCGCGTTGGTGTTGCTCCACAGCGACGGATAGCCGTCGTCGGCAAGGTTGACGTGGGAGAACGTCACCCGCTTGCGGATGTCTGGTTTGATCTCGAAGCGGCCGTCCTTCCTTCGTTTGAAATACCGCCCCCGGATCCAGGCCGGCGTGTCGCGGAACGACCACTCGCCGTAGACGCCCTCCGCCGCCTTCCGCAGGAACCGCGGGTTGATGTCCGTGGCCAGAATGGTGATGCTCCATTTCTCAGGGTTCGGGACCAGCTTGTCGAGGAGCATGGCGATCGAGTAGGGCTCTTCGCCCGTGCAGCAGCCCACGCTCCAGATTCGAAGGGGGTGCTCCGCGTGTCGCCGGGAGCTGAGCAGCTCCGGCAAGATGTGCTGCTCGAGAACTTCGAAACTCCTGTTCTCGCGAAAAAAGTAGGTCTCCCCGACGGTCAGGTGGCCGGCAAGGACTTCGACGTGATTTCGCGTCAGCGGGGCGGAAAGAAGCCAGCGGGCGCAGGATTCCGCGTCCGGAAGGCCGAACTCGCGGGCTGCGGCGGCGACGCCTCGCTCCAGATCGTCCCAGCGCTCTTCGGGAAAGTGCAACCCCATGCGTGCGGCAACGAAGTCGCTCAGGCCGGAAAGAAGCGAGCGGGGGACGGCGCGCCGCATGTCCATTTAATCGATCTCCATCGCCTGATCTAGGGCCGTCTCTTCCTCCAGCGAAAGAAACTTGTTCAAATCATGGATAAGGACTAAGCCGTCTTTCTGTTTCACCACCCCTTCGACGTAGGCGACCTTGGGGAGGACGTCCAAGGCCGGAACGGCTTCGCGTTCGGCAACCTCGAGGACACCGTCGACGGCATCGACAAGCAGTGCAACCGGGCGCCGCGACGTGCGCGCGATCACCAACTGGTCGGCCAGAGCGATCGCGCGCTCCGGCAGGCGAAACCGCTTGCGCGGGTCGACGACCGGGATAATCCGCCCCTGCACGTTGACGACGCCGAGAACGATTTCCGGCGCCTGCGGCAACCGCGTCACGTGGACAGCGCGAACGACCCGCTCCACTGTTGTCAAAGGCAGAGCGAGCCGCAATTCATCGAGTCGAAAGACAACCAGCTCTGTCACAGCGCTATCCGCCATTCGCCCTTTCCTCTTACGGCACGGATGGTGCCAAATCAGTCAAAGAATAACAAGACGATTTCAATGGGCCATTCACACCCCTACGGAGGTTGCGTTCATGTCGCGCCAGCTTTCACTTTCAATATGTTCTGCCCCTAAATTTACAGGCGCATTCTCAAGAAATTGCTATTCAGGATAACCATATTCAATGTGAGGGAATAGGTCATCTCTCAATCTACGCTAAGAACACCTTAGTATCCAGTCAAAGCCAATACGAGGATTGTTTATGTTTCATGGCCTCGGGACAAGCATGGTGAACTGCGCGGTTATCGGTAAGCGCATACGCGAAGCACGCTTGAGGATTGGGCTATCCCAGAAGCAGCTCGGTATCAAGGCGGGAATTGACGAGTTTGCCGCCAGTCCGCGCATCAACCAGTACGAGCGGGGCAAGCACGCCCCCGACTTTTTCACCGCCGAGCAGCTTGCCAAAGCCCTCAGGGTGCCCGTTCCGTACCTCTACGCGAGGGAGGATCAGCTAGCAGATTGGATTCTCGCGTTTCGAGAACTGACGTTCAAACACCGAGCGTCCATTCTGCGGCGCGCAAAATTGCGGTAATTAACGCGGGGATCAAACTTGTGCTGTCGGTCAAAGAGACCCAATACGAATAGATTGAGTGGGAATAGTCTCAGCTTAAGCCGACGGCGCACCGCCGATCCCGCCTCCTGATAGAGCCGAAACATCTGTTTGGGCGGTCACCGCCGTCACGCGAGTGGCGTGGCCAATTTACGGAAGTACCCAGGATTGCCATGGGCGGGACCCGGCGGCGCTAAACGTTGGATTCCCGCTTGCGCGGGAAAATGGCAATAGGGGCGCTCCCGACGTTTTGCACCAACCTCAGTAGTGTCCCAACGTTTTTCAGAGGAGAACGCCTTGGATCGGTGTTATTGGCGGCTCTGAATTGGTTGAGGGGTTTGGAAGCAATTGATTTATGGGTGTTGTTTCGAACATGGTCAGACTCAGGATTTGTAGGATTTCATAGAGGCTATGCGAGAGCTTGAGCCGTTTCTTCACGATGGCGATCAGCACGTATGTGCAGACCGCGATCCAGATTTGCGTCTTCACGGCGTTCTCGCTGGCGCCAAGAAATGCCTTGATGCGCAGGTGCTGCTTGATCCACTTGAAGAACAGCTCGACCTGCCAGCGCTGCCGGTACAACTGCGCGATCAGTTCCGGTTTCAACGCGAAGTTGTTGGTCAGGAACGTGACGCGCTTGCCGGATTCCTCGTCCCGCACCACGATCCGGCGCAAGATGGCCGGATAATCTTTGCTCGAATAGAACACCGTCAGCATACCGGTCTGGTCGCACAGAACATTGGTGTTGATGCGATCGACCGGACGCGAGTAGCGCCGCTTGAACTTGGTGTTGCTCTTGGCACGGGTGACGAAGAAAGCCTGCGCCTGATGGATGGCGAACAGGCGTCCGAAGTCCAGATACCCGCGATCGAGCAGGTAGTAGGCCCCCGGCTCGATGATCAGGTCGTCCAGAATATTGACCTCGTGGGTCTTGCCATCGGTGATGCGGATGAAGCTCGGGATTGCCCCGCGCAAATCCAGCAAGGTATGCAGCTTGATGGCAGATTTGGTCGAACGAAACGGCGCCCATGGATAGACCGACAGGCACAGGTCGATGGTGGTGGCGTCGAAGGCATAGACCGTTGCATCCAGATCCACCGCCAACGGCTCGTTAGCGTACAGCGGCCGGGCGATGCCGATCAGGTGCTGCGCGAAGTCGGCATACATCTGCCAGGGCCGCACCGCATTCGCGTTGGACAGCGTGTTGCGCGCAATCGTCTTGCAGCGAAAACCCATGTGGTACAGCCGCGCCGATTGCGCCCGCAAGTTGACTTCGATGTCGCGCAGCGACTCGCGTGCGGTCAACTGCGCGAAGGCCATCGCGAAGAACTGGTCGAGGCAGGAGAATTCCTGCACTTTGTGATCGCCGCGATGCGCGGCCACGCAGCGGCGAAACGTGGAGAGCGGCAAGTGAACCATGACTTGCGCAAACACGAGCATGCCTTGATGCATGGGAGCCTTTGGCGGATGTCCGCAAAAGGCCCAAAGTCTGCGCCTCGACGTTCAAATCGAGACCAGACAAAATCAATCGTTTCCGTATTTCAATCATCGAACTACAACCGTCTCTCGTGAAAACGTTGGGACACTACTGCACCAACCTGTCAGATAATTTTCTGCGCCGCAAGCCGGTCGATCTCGCCGTTGCCGAGTCCCAGGAGTGAGCCCAGCACTTCGCGCGTGTGCTCGCCGAGGCTTGGCGGCGGCACGGTGTATTCGACGGGCGTTTTCGAAAATCGCATCGGGCTCGCGACGGTGGGGCAGGGTACCCCCGCCGGGTGCGGAATTTCGACTTTCAATCCGCGGTGCCGCACCTGCGGGTCCTCGAACACTTCGCGATAGTCGTTGATGGGGCCACACGGAACGTTGGCGGCCTCGAGTTCCGCGATCCATTGCCTGCTCGGACGCTTGCCGATCATCTCGCGCACCAGCGGAATGAGGCTCGCTCGATTCCTGATGCGGTCCGGCATGGTGGCGTAGCGCGAATCGGCGGCAAGTTCCGGCCGCCCCGCCACCTTGCAGAAACTCGCGAACTGGCTGTCGTTGCCGACCGCGAGAATCACGTGGCCGTCGGCGGTCGCGAACACTTCGTACGGAAGCAGGTTGGCGTGCGCGTTGCCGTAACGCCCGGGCACCTTGCCCGAAGTGAAATAGTTGAAGATCTGGTTCGCGCCGAAGGCGACGATGGTGTCGAGCAGAGCGACGTCGATGTACTGCCCCTCGCCGGTGCGCTCACGATGCGCGAGCGCCGCGGTGATCGCCAGCGCCGCGTACATCCCGGTGAGGACATCGGTGATGGCGATGCCCACTTTCTGCGGGCCGCCTCCCGGAAGGTCGTCGCGTTCTCCGGTGATGCTCATGAGTCCGCCCATGCCCTGGAAAATGAAGTCGTAGCCCGGGCGCTGAGCATACGGCCCGGTCTGGCCGAAGCCGGTGACCGAGCAATACACGATCTTCGGGTGGATCTGCTTGAGGTCCGCGTATGCGAGCCCGTACCTGGCCAGGCCGCCGACCTTGTAGTTTTCGATCACCACGTCGGATTTCAGGGCGAGCTCGCGCGCGATGCGCTGGCCTTCCGGCTTGGCGATGTCCAGGGTTACCGATTTTTTCCCGCGGTTGACCGAAAGGAAATACGCCGACTCGTGCGTCTCGTTGCCCCCCTCGTCCTTGAGGAACGGCGGACCCCAGTCACGCGTGTCGTCGCCCGACCCGGGCCGCTCGATCTTGATCACCTCGGCGCCCAGGTCGGCCAGGTTTTGCGATGCCCACGGCCCGGCGAGCACGCGGGTGAGGTCGAGGATGCGGATATGCGAGAGCGGGCGGGACATGGCGGGAGGGATCGGGGACCGGCGGATTATATCGGCAGCGCCGCGAGCCGGGGCGGCGAGCGCCATGGCTTATAATCCGCGAGTGTTTTCAGCGAGAGGCGGTGAATGAAAGTCCTGGTCCCGGTCAAACGCGTGGTCGATTTCAACGTCAAGGTGCGCGTCAAGGGGGATGGCTCGGGTGTCGAGACCGCCAACGTCAAGATGTCGATGAATCCCTTCGACGAGATCGCGGTCGAGGAAGCGATACGCTTGAAGGAAGCCGGGATTGCGACCGAGATCGTCGCAGTATCGTGCGGCGTGCAGGCCTGCCAGGAAACCTTGCGCACCGCGCTTGCACTCGGCGCAGACCGCGCCATCCTCGTCGAGACCGATGTCGAGCTGCAGCCGCTGGCGGTGGCGAAGCTGCTGCGCGCGATCGTGCAGAAGGAAAGCGTGCAGCTCGCCATCCTCGGCAAGCAGGCGATCGACGACGACTGCAACCAGACCGGCCAGATGCTCGCCGCGCTGCTCGGCTGGCCGCAGGCGACCTTCGCCTCGAAAGTGAAAATCGCCGACGGCAAGGCCGACGTGACGCGCGAAGTCGACGGCGGGCTGGAAACGCTGTCGGTGAGGCTGCCGGCGGTGATCACCACCGACCTGCGCCTGAACGAGCCGCGCTACGTGACGCTGCCGAACATCATGAAGGCGAAGAAGAAGCCCTTCGAAGTGCTCAAGCCCGACGCGCTTGGGGTGGACGTAGCGCCGCGACTGAAGACGTTGAAGGTGGAAGAGCCGACCAAGCGCAAGGCAGGCGTGAAGGTGCCGGATGCTAAGACGCTGGTGCAGAAGTTGAGAAGCGAAGCGAAAGTCATCTAACGCCGTCGTCCCCGCGAAAGCGGGGACCCAGCGAAGTTGCCTTGGAGACCGTGGATTCCCGTTTGCGCGGGAATGACAGAGAAAGGGGAGTCGATGTCCGTTTTAGTCCTCGCCGAGCACGACAACCAATCGCTCAAATCGGCGACGCTCAACACGATTGCCGCCGCAACGAAGATCGGCGGCGACATCGCCGTGCTCGTTGCGGGATCGGGCTGCGGCGCAGTCGCAAAGGCCGCGGCTGCGATCGCTGGCGTGAAGAAAGCTCTCGTCGCCGATGCGCCGCACTACAAGGACCAACTTGCCGAAAACCTCGCTGCGCTCGTCGTCGCGCTCGCGCCCGGCTACACGCACATCCTGGCGCCCGCGACCTCGTTCGGCAAGAACGTGACGCCGCGCATCGCCGCTCTGCTCGACGTCGCGCAGGTATCCGATATCGTCGAGGTGAAAAGCTCCGACACCTTCGTCCGCCCGATCTATGCCGGCAACGCGCTCGCGACGGTGCAGAGCCAGGACAAGATCAAGGTGATCACGGTGCGCATGACCGGCTTCGATGCGGTCGCTGCAAGTGGAGGTTCCGCTGCCGTGGAGGACGCTCCGGCCGGCGCCGATTCCGGCCTGGCGTCGCTTATCGGCCGCGAACTCACCAAGTCGGAGCGCCCGGAGCTGACCTCAGCCCGCGTGGTGGTGTCCGGTGGCCGCGGCATGGGGTCGGGCGAGAATTTCAAGGTCCTCGAGCCGCTCGCCGACAAGCTCGGCGCCGCCATGGGCGCGTCGCGCGCGGCGGTGGACGCGGGTTTCGTGCCCAACGACTGGCAGGTGGGACAGACCGGAAAGATCGTGGCACCCGAACTCTACGTCGCCGTCGGGATCTCCGGCGCCATCCAGCACCTGGCCGGCATGAAGGACAGCCGCGTCATCGTCGCCATCAACAAGGACGAGGAAGCGCCGATTTTCCAGGTCGCGGATTACGGTATCGTCGGCGACCTGTTCCAGGTGGTCCCCGAACTGGTGAAGGAGCTGGGTTAGCACAGGAGTCGCTCATGAACGAATACGTCGCGCCGTTGAAAGATATGCAGTTCGTGCTGAAGGAACTCGCCGGGCTCGACGAGATCGGCAAGCTTCCGGGGTGCGAAGAGGTGAACGCGGAGCTGGTCGATCAGGTGCTCGAGGAGGCCGCCAAATTCGCCGGGGGCGTGCTCGCGCCGCTCAACAAGTCCGCTGATGCGGAAGGCTCGAAGTGGGTCAACGGGGCCGTCG
>JBGPTG010000011.1:0-24217 GCA_041490545.1 Gammaproteobacteria bacterium | reverse complement strand
GGTGTAGATCCCGGCATGCCCGCACCGCGCCTCCTTGTCGGCGCGCGCGTGGGGCGCGCTGTCGGTGCCGAGAAAGAATTTCGGGTCGCCGCTGGTCGCCGCGCGCAGCAGCGCCAGGCGGTGCTCCTCGCGCTTCAGGACCGGCAGGCAGTAGTGGTGGGGCCGCAGCCCGCCGGAAAAAATCGCATTGCGGTTGTACAGAAGGTGATGCGCGGTGATCGTCGCGGCGATGTTGGGGCCGCCTTCGCGGACGAAATCCACTGCCTCGCGCGTGGTCGCGTGCTCGAGAACCACCCGCAGGCCCGGGAAACGCTTCACGATTCCGGCAAGAACGCTCTCGAGAAAGGCGCGCTCGCGGTCGAAAACGTCCACACCGGGCCCCGTGACCTCTCCGTGCACCAGCAACGGCATCCCCTGCTCCTCCAGCGCCGCCAGCGCCGCGTAGACGCGCTCGATGTGCGTCACGCCCGCGTCCGAATTCGTGGTTGCCCCCGCCGGGTAGTACTTCACGCCACACACGAACCCGGACCGCCGGGCGCGCTCGATCTCTGCTGCAGTGGTGTTGTCGGTGAGATACAGCGTCATGAGCGGCTCGAACCGGGAGCCCGCCGGCAGGACCCGCAGTATGCGGCCACGGTAGGCAGCGGCGAGGGCGGTGTCGGTGACCGGCGGTCTGATGTTGGGCATGATCGCCGCCCGCGCAAAGGCTCGCAGGGTATGCGGAAGCACACTTGCGATGGCATCGCCGTCGCGAACGTGCAGGTGCCAGTCGTCGGGGCGGGTCAGAGTGAGTGTCTGCACGGTGTCGGTGTCAACGCCGTCCTGCATCCGGGCGGCCCGCGAGTTGCAGGGCACGCGCGTATACCGCGTTCTTCCTTGCGCCGGTGAGTTTGCAGGCGAGCTTCACTGCCTGCGCGAGCGGCAAGTCCTGCAGCAAGGTCGCCAGCACGTACTCCCAGCCCTCATCATCGGTCTTCGGGGAATGCGCGCCTTCGAGGATCAGCACGAACTCTCCGCGCTGCCGGTCCGCATCGGCCCGAAGCCAATCCGCCGCTTCGCCCAGAAGGCACTGGTGAATCTGCTCGAACACCTTGGTCAGCTCGCGCGCGACCACGATCGGCCGCTGCGGATCGAGGAGCGCGGTCAAGTCCTCGACGCATTCGACCACGCGATGCGGCGCCTCGTAGAACACCAGGGCGTACGGCAGGTCGGCGTAGGCGCGCAGCGCCTTGCGCCGGGCGGCGGAACTCGCGGGAAGAAACCCCACGAAGAGAAATGGGCCGTCGGCAATGCCTGACGCGGACAACGCGGTCACGGCGGCGTTCGGTCCGGGAATCGGCACTACCCTGAATCCGGACGCGCGCACCTTCGCCACCAGCTTGGCGCCGGGATCGGAAATGGCCGGCGTTCCAGCATCGCTGACCAGGGCGACCGTCTTGCCCTGGGCGAGTTGCGCGATTATGCGGTCGGCGGCGTGCATTTCGTTGTGCTCGTGCACCGCCAGGAGTTTTCCACGCAATCCGTGGCGATCGAGCAGGTGCGCCGTGACGCGGGTGTCCTCGGCGGCGATGAAGTCGGCACGAGCAAGGGAGCTGATGGCGCGCAAGCTTATGTCATCGAGGTTCCCAATGGGCGTGGCCACCACATATAATTGACCTGCCCCACTCGGGCTCCCGCCATGCTTCCCGGTCCTCGCGCCCAAATCTGCTTCGCTCTGTTGGCGTTCTTGAGTCCGGCATTGTGCGCGGCGCCCGACGATACGGCAAGCCTTCCCGCGGGCGGACCGTTCATCGGGTTGCTGCTCCCGTTGAATGCCCCGGACTACGCTCCTGCCGCCGAAGCCGTGCGCCTGGGCTGCCAGGCCGCTCTGGCGTTCGCGGAGTCCCGCCAGTCACTGCAGGTCGTCCGCACCGACGCCAAACCTGAAAACATCCTCGCCGAATACGAAGCCACGGTCCAGCGCGGGGCGGCCGTGATGGTCGGTCCGCTGACCCGGCCGGGGGTGACCGCCCTCGCGACCGCCGGCCGGATCAGCGTGGTCACACTGGCGCTCAACGCAGCCGACGGCGACGTGCCGCTGCCGCCGCGGTTGTATACCTTCGGGCTGTCGGTCGAGCCGGAGGCGCGCCTGGTGGCGCGCGTCGCGTTTGCACGCGGACTGCGCGATGCCGTGGTCGTGCAGGCATCGACCTTCCTGGCGCGGCGCGTCAGCCGAGCATTCGCGGACGAGTGGTTCGGCCTGGGCGGAAGGATCGGCGACGTGCGCGAGTTCAGCCCGCAGACCAACCTGGTGGAATTGCGGCAGCAGTTCGCCGATTCCCAGGCCCAGATGGCTTTCCTTTCGGCCGACGCCGACCAGGCGCGCCTGGTGCGCCCCTATCTCAACAATCAGATCCCGATATTCGCCACCTCACAAGTCAACGATGGCAAGACCGGCCCCTTGGTCAACAGCGACCTGAACGGCATCCGCTTCGTCGACATGCCCTGGATCGTCCAGCCCGATCACGCCGCCGTCATGGTCTACCCTCGCCTGGAGGGCTTTTCCTCGGAACTCCAGCGATTCTACGCGCTTGGCATCGACTCCTGCCGTATCGCGGCGGACCTGCTCGCCGGCCAGCAGCGCATCAACCTCGACGGGGTGACCGGACGGATTTCGCTTCGCAGCGGCAACGTGCTGCAACGCGAACCCGTACAGGCGGTATTTCGCGACGGAGCGGGAGTTTCCGTCGAAGATCGGCGATGAAGATCGGGGAGCGGGCCGAGCGGATTGCAGCGAATTATCTGCAGCGCAAGGGCTTGGCGCTGGTGGAAACCAACTACCGCTGCCGTTGGGGCGAGATCGATCTGGTGCTTCGCGATCAGGGCACAATGGTGTTTGCCGAAGTCAGACTGCGGCGCTCGCAGAACTTCGGCGGCGCGGCCTACAGCGTCGATCCGCGAAAGCAGGCGAGAATCGTCGCTGCCGCGCGGCACTACCTCGCCGGAAAACGGGAACTGCCGTGCCGATTCGATGTGGTGCTGCTCAGAGACCTGGATCCTTCGCACATCGAGTGGATTCGCGATGCTTTCTCGACGTGAATGGACGGCCTCGCTCGCAGGGGAGCGCGCGCGCCGGTACCCGAAGAGGTATGCGATAGAATAGCCCCACGATGATACCCACCAGCGCCCGCCCCGCAGAGGAAAGCGTCGATCTCCCAGCGCGCATCCGCCGTCAATTCGGCGAAAGCGCCCAGCTGAAGCTCCGGTCAATCGATGTGCTGGCCGATCCGATCGCCCGTGCAACCGAGATCATGGTGAATTGCCTTCTCGCCAACGGAAAGATCCTTGCCTGCGGCAACGGCGGCTCAGCGGCCGATTCCCAGCATTTTGCCGGCGAACTCCTCAACCGGTTCGAGCGCGAGCGCCCCGGCCTCGCAGCAATCGCGCTCACCACCGACACCTCGACTTTGACTGCAATCGCCAACGACTACGATTACCTGCAGGTCTTTTCCAAGCAGGTCAGCGCGCTGGGTCAGGCCGGAGACGTGCTGCTCGCCATTTCTACGAGCGGCAGCTCGAAGAACGTGGTGCGCGCCATAGCGGCGGCCCGCGAGCGCGAGATGCGCGTGGTCGCCCTCACCGGGCGCGGGGGAGGCGAGATCGGGAAACTTCTGGCCGCGGAAGACGTCAATATCTGCGTGCCTCATTCGCAGACCGCCCGCATACAGGAAGTTCACCTGCTTACCCTCCACTGCCTGTGCGACGGCATCGATGCGATGCTGCTGGGAGCCGAATGAATCGAGATTTCGCGACGGAACACTGGGCATCGATCGGGCTGGTACTGGTCTGTGCAGCCCTCCTTCAGGCATGCGTCGAATCCCTCATCCTCGGGGGCGTGGCGACGAGCGTAATCATCGCCGTCGACCGGCGCCAGCCCGAAGTCATGTTCGGCGACCAGCGTATCGAGATCGTTGCGTCCAATCGGATCGGGGATACACTCGCCGGCCAGGGCCACGTCAATGTCACCAGCTACAACTACATGGTTCTTCTAACCGGAGAAGTTCCAACGGCGCAAGTAAAGGGCGAGGTGGACAGGGTGGCGAGCGAGGTACCCCAGGTAAAGACCGTGATCAACGAACTGCAGATTGCCGGCGCGAGTTCGATGGCCTCCCGCAGCAACGACAGCTACATCACCAGCAAGGTGAAGAGCAATTTCCTGGGCGCTGAAAATTTCCGTCCCACCAGCGTCAAGGTGGTGACCGAAGCGGGCGTTGTGTACTTGCTCGGCCTGGTCACCCGGGAAGAGGCCGACGCCGCAACCGAGGTCACGCGCGGCACGGGCGGCGTTCAGAAAGTGGTGCGCGTGTTCGAGTACGTCACGCCGGTTCCGGCACCCCAACTTCCGGCCGGCGCGCCCAAGAAATGAATCGCGGTCGGGGCTAGGGACTGCGCGCGGGCGCCGCAAGCATGCTCTCGATCGCACCGACCAGTTTCAGGTTCTCGGGAGCGACGCCGCTGTCGAAGGACAGGACTTTTTCGCCGGTGCGGTCGATCAGGTACTTGTGGAAATTCCAGTGCGGTCGCTCCCCCGTCTTTGCGGCGAGCGAAGTGTAGAACGGGTTCGCGTTGCCCGCGCTCACCCCGGACTTCGCGAACATTGGAAAGCTGACCCCGAAATTCACCTCGCAGAACTTGGCGATTTCGCCGTTGTTGCCCGGCTCCTGGGCACCAAAATCGTTGGCCGGAAATCCGAGCACCACCAGGCCCCGGTCCCGGTAGCGACGGTACAACGCCTCCAAGCCCTCGTACTGCGGCGTGTATCCGCAATGGCTCGCCGTATTCACCACCAGAAGCACCCGTCCCTGGAAACCGCACAGCGACGTCTCCTGATCGGACAGGCTCGGCAAGTTGTAGTTCAGCAGGCCAGGACAAGCCGCGAGCCCCGGCAGAGGCAAGGCAAGCAACAGCAGGAGTCCGAGAAGAAGGCGCATGGCGGTATCCGTCGAGGCTATGCCGTTCGCGGGGAACTTACTCCGAGACACCCGGCATTGTCAAAGCACGACCGTGCGCCGGATGCCATCAGGTAATATACCGGCCAGGCGCACCGGCAAGAAAGCGCACCCTCTCCGTAGCCAGGAATACCCATGGGCGCTCCGTTCGAACAGAAGATCTGCCCGCCGCAACAGCTGGCAGCGAGGCTTGCCGCCCACGCGCGTCCCTTGGTGTTCACCAACGGCGTCTTCGACATCCTGCACCGCGGGCACGTCACCTACCTGGCTCAGGCGCGAGCCCTGGGGGCGACGCTCATGGTCGCAGTCAACAGCGATGCGTCCGTGAAACGCCTGGGCAAGGGCGAGAACCGGCCCTTGAACTCGCTGGCGGACCGCATAGCGGTCGTTGCCGCCCTCGAGTCGGTGCAGGTGGTGACCTGGTTCGACGAAGATACGCCGCTCGCCCTGATACTCTCGTGCCGGCCCGAAGTGCTGGTGAAGGGCGGCGACTGGAAGTCGGAAGCCATCGTGGGAACAGCGGAAGTGCGCGGCTGGAATGGAAGCGTACATTCGATCCCGTTCGAGCACCATCGCTCCACCACGGCACTGCTGCAAAAGATCAGGGGCGCATGACGCCGGTCCTGTCCCACCCGGCGGCGCCTCTCAGGTTCCGGCTCGCTTTTCCTCGGGAGGACAGCCCTTCAACTCGCTGCCGGGGAATCCATGCCGCAGATCGTTCAGTTTTGGGGTCAGCGCATCCGGGACATCCCGGACGATGAAGTGAACCTTCTGTACGGTGGTCTCCCGGGATCCGACCTGGGCCGACCGGACGCCCTTTGCGCGCAGATCGCCCAAGCGCGCCTTCGCCGCATCTTCCGTCTTGAACACGCCCAGGGAAATCGCGAATTTCAGATTGTGGTCTTCCTGCAGGATGAAGAAATCCTCCACCCCCAGTTTTCTCAGTTCGGCGGACTTCCGGTTCGCCGCTTGCCGGCTCGCCTGCGGCGGCATGAAGACCCAATAGCTCGCGACTTCGTCGGTGCGGCGCTGGGCAAGCCGCGCGCCGAGCCCAAGCGGTTCCAGCGCCTGCTCCACGCGTAGCGCATCGGCCAGGTTGAACGGCCCGAGCTCCAGACATTCCGCTACCGTGGCCTTCGATGGCGGTGCCGGCCTGGCGCGCTCGGCGGTCTGTTTCGTGCGCTCGGCAGCAAGCGCGGCGACCTGCTCGGTGCTCAACAGCCGTATGGCCTGCGGGTTTACCTGCTGATCGATCAGTTGCGTCTCGCTGGATGCCGACCCGGTTCCGAAATAGCTCCAGGCGAAAAAGCCGACATTGGCGAAAAGCAACAGGAAAAATGCGATTCTCAAGCGGGGACGCCCTTTCGTTCAGCGGGCTCGATGGCAATCCGGAGCAGACCTTCGAGCACCAGATTATCCACCCGCCGCGGGCGAATGCGAAGGTGCGGAACAATGCGCGCCGCTGCACCGCCGGCAATCAGGCATTCAGCGCCCGGCGGCATGATCGAGAGCATGCGCTCGATGACCCCGGCTTGCGCGAGCAGGCATCCCGTTTCTATCGCATCGGAGGTGCTGCCCGGATGGGCGGCGAATCGACCGTTGGCGTGCGCAAGCCCGGCGGTGTGTTGCACGAGCGATCGCTTCATCAAGTCAACGCCAGGAAGAATGACCCCGCCGGCAAACCGGCCGTCGTCCTCGAGGATGTCCGCGGTTGTTGCCGTTCCGGCCATGACCACGAGGCAGGGTCCGCCCCCGAGCGATCGGGCGCCGATCAGTGCAGCCCAGCGGTCTGCGCCCAGCTGTCCCGGACTGCGGTAGCCGTTGGTCACTCCGCATTGCTGCCGTTTCGGCTCGACCCAGGTGACACGGAGCGAGAGTCTGGAAAAAATAGAACCGAGCTTCTTCCGCACGACCGTCCCGGCGACGTTGGCAACCACGACCCTGCCTGCCGGCCCGACCTTCTTCCAGTGCTTCTCCAGGCTCGCCAAGTCCGTGATCGCCACCGCGGCTGTGCGGCGCCAGTCGCCGTCCTGGTACAGCCCCCACTTAAGGCGGGTATTGCCGCAGTCAACCGCGAGGATCATCGCGACCTCAGCGAGAGTTCGCCGTTGTGAAAACGCTGAATTCCCCCAGACGAGGCCAGCATGAGCGCGCCGTCCTCGGCAACGCCAACGATCCTGCCCGCCGCAACCTGCTGCTCCGCCACGGACAACGCCACTTGCTGACCCTGCCAGGCGTGGCGCCGCAGCCATTCGTCACGAAAAGACGCAAAGCCCTCGCGCGAAAATCGCGCCAGCGCTACCGCGAGGTCCTCGAGCAGGGTTGCCAAAATGTCCGTGCGGGATGGCAGCATTGAAGTGCAGCTTGCGAGGTCTGTCACCGGTTGGCTGATACGGTCGCGCAGGGTTTGCTCGAGACGCACGTTGATTCCGATGCCGACGACCGCAGCGCTCGGGCCCCCCGTATCCCCGGACACTTCGACGAGGATTCCACCGAGCTTGAGCCCGCCGCAGTATAGATCGTTGGGCCACTTGACCTGCACCGATTCGACGCCGAGCCGTTCGAGCGCCTGCGCCGCGATTGCCGCCACTGCGAGGCTCAACCCTGCCAAACGGCCCGCGCCGACCGAAAAGCGCCACAGAAGCGAGAAAGTCAGCCCCCCTCCTGGAATCGAGACCCATTGGTTTCCACGTCTGCCACGCCCATGGCTCTGGTGTTCGCACGCCAGGGCCAGACCGAGCGCGGCTCCTTGAGCAGTGCGCGCGGCGAGCAGGCTGTTGGTCGAGGTGCATTCGTCGAGTATCTCCAGATGCAACTCCGGGGCGGTGCTGGCCAGTCGAGCCGAGGTCGCGCCCGCGTCGAGGAGATCGAGTCGCCGGGAGAGGCGGTAGCCCCGCCCACGCACCTTCTCAACCTGCAATCCCAGCGCTTCGACTTGCTGCAGAAGGGTCAAGGCACCGGTCCGGGAAACATCCAGCATCGAGCAGAACTCCTGGCCGGAGTGGACCCGTCCGTCAGCCAGTATGCGAATCAGGGAAAATTTGGACACACCCATGTTCGGTGCCGCATGGCGTTCGCGCGAATACTAGCACCACGCAGCACTGAACGCCTCGCAATTGAAGGCGTCTTCGCTCGGTGCTTGACACGCGAACGCGAATCCGCGACACACCGCGTGAGGCTCACATGTGGCCGCCAGCAGCAGGATAAATCGGAAAAAATCACGATCCTTCGTCGATGCTCGGCGTGTCATGCGTGATATTTTCCTCCTTGCGCGATTGATTCCCGAGGACGCGCACCCGGGTTGGCTTGTTGAGTCCCCAGCTTGGTGATATGATGCCGTCATAGTTTTGACAGCGCCGCCGGGGCAGAAACCGGTCGTAGCGGCGTTTCTGGTTGCCCGCCGGCCCAGCAAACGGCGGCTAACGGGGGAAACCCTCCCTTCCCCCGTTTTTTTTACCAACGTACCGCCCGACTGCGATACCTCGCAGTCGGGCGGTACGCATATAATCGTCGCAAGAGTTTTCCGGTATTCCCCTGCGACCGAATGCGCCGATCCTGGCCTCACGCGAGAATCTTGTGCCATCGCGGGGGAGGTGCGCTCGCGCCGGAAAACACGCTCTCGGGTATAAGAAAAGCGGCGGAGATGGGCTTCGGCGGTGTGGAGTTCGACGTCATGCTCTCTTCCGACAGCGTCCCGTTGCTGATCCACGACGAGACGCTCGATCGCACCACCAACGGCCACGGCATAGTTGCGCACACCCCGTATTCGGATCTGGCGAAGCTGGATGCAGGCGTCCGGTTTGGCAGCGAGCACCGCGGCGAGCGCATACCCTCGTTCGAACAGGCGGCGAGACTATGCCTCGAGCTGGGCGTCTGGGCCAACGTGGAGATAAAGCCGGCGCCGGGATTCGAGCGAGAAACCGGACATCTCGCCGCCAGGCTAGCCTCGGAAATGTGGCGCAGCACGGCGCCTGCGCCCCTGCTGTCGTCCTTCGATCCCGAAGCCCTGGACGCCGCACGCTCCGCGGCCCCGCACTTGCCCCGCGGCCTTCTCGCCGATCGTCTGGATGCGGGCTGGGCCACGGCGGCTCGCGATCTCGCCTGCGTTTCCATCCACTGCAACTGCGCATTCCTGACCCCGGAACAGGTGCGCGCGGTCCGCGATTCGGGATACTGGCTGCTTTGCTACACGGTGAACGAACCGGCGCTTGCGCGCGAGCTTTTTTCCTGGGGAGTGGACGCGATATTTACCGACCGGCTCGACCTGATCCCGCCGGATTTCAGCTGAATTCCATCGCTATTTCTCGTGGTCGATGCGCATGGCCTCCAGAAATCGTGACACGAGGTTGTAGCCGCCCACCGTGGCGGTGAGTTCGACGAGTTCCCGGTCGTCGAAGTGCCTGCGCAACTCGTCGAAGATCGCGTCCGGCACGCGGATTTCCCGCGTCATGTGATCCGTGTAGGCGAGCACGGCGCGCTCGCGCTCTCCGAACACCCCGGACACCTGCCAGCCGTCGAGAGCGTCGATCTGCTCCCGGCTGATACCGTCCTTGAGTGCGAACGGGATGTGTGCCCTGTACTCGTAGTCGGCGCCGTTCAGCAGGGCAACCCGCAGGATCGCGAGTTCGCGACAGCGTCCGGGCAGCTTGCTCTTCTGGCGAATCGCCGTAAATAGCTTCAGCCAACCCTCCGCGACGGCCGGACTGTGGAGCAACGCCCGGTAAAGATTCAGCAGTTTCCCCCCGCGCTCGGTCTTGATGGTCGCTATCACGCCTTCCAGTTCGGGACGCTCGCCTTCTCCTATCAGTGCAACTCTCGCCACGCTTCCTCCGTGCTAGAACGGCAGGCTTGCGTCGGGCTTGACCAAACGCAGTACCCGCCGGAATTCCGATTTGATTCGATCGAGGCCCGCCTGGTCATCGGCCTCGAAGCGCAGCACGATCACCGGTGTTGTGTTCGAGGCTCGCGCAAGGCCGAATCCGTCGGCGTATTCCACCCGCAGACCATCCAGCCGGATAATATCCGTCGCCCCCGGAAATGCGGCGCGCTTGTGCAGCGATTCGATGAAGCGGTGCGGTTCACCTTCGGCGAGCTTCAGGTGCAACTCCGGCGTGCTGACAGAATCCGGAAGCGCATTCAGCGTTGCGGTTGCGTCTTCCGTATTGCTCAGAATTTCGAGGAGCCGCGCTCCGGCGTATTGCGCGTCGTCGAAACCGTACCAGCGCTCCGCGAAGAACACGTGCCCGCTCATTTCGCCGGCGAGTGCTGCCTTTCGCTCGCGCATGCGTGCCTTGATGAGCGAATGGCCGGTCTTCCACAGGCTCGGCACGCCCCCGTGCCGCCGTATCCAGGGGGCGAGGTTGCGCGTGCACTTGACATCGTAAATCACTTCCGCGCCCGGCTGGCGCGAGAGCACGTCCTTGGCGAAGAGCATGAGCTGCCGGTCCGGGAAAATGACCTGACCATCGGCCGTGACCACGCCGAGACGGTCCCCGTCGCCGTCGAACGCCAGCCCGATTTCAGCGCTCTGCGCGCGCACGAGCTCCGCCAGGTCCTTCAGGTTTTCCGGATTCGACGGGTCGGGATGATGGTTGGGGAAGCGGCCGTCAACCTCGCAGTAGAGTTCCAAGACTTCGCAACCGAGCCTTCGGTAGAGCTCGCCCGCCGTCGCCCCTGCCACGCCGTTGCCGCAGTCAACTGCCACCTTCATGGGCCGCACCAGGCGCACGTCGGACACGATTCGATCGAGATACGCCTCGCGTATTTCGGCCTTTCGGTATTGCCCGGCACCGTGCGCGAGGTCGCCGGCCTCGACGCGCTGGCGCAGGCGCTGGATGGCTTCTCCGGAAAGCGTGGTTCCGTCGAGCACCATCTTCAGCCCGTTGTACTCGGGCGGATTGTGGCTGCCGGTGACCGCCACCGCGCTGCCGCACCCCAGATGGTGCGCCGCGAAATAGGCGATCGGCGTGGCGCACATGCCGATGTCGACGACGTCCACGCCGCTCGCGCGGACGCCCGCCGCAAGTGCCTCCGCGAGCCCCGGGCCGGAGAGCCGACCGTCGCGTCCGATGGCGATTTCCGGCCGCCACCCGGCGGATTTCGACAGCGTAAGCAATTCGCTGCCCAGCGCCTGCCCGATGAGACGCACACCTTCGTCGGTCAATGACTTTCCGACGATTCCGCGGATATCGTAGGCTTTGAAAATTTCTGGCGGGGGATTCACGGCGGAGCGGCTTTCCAAGCACAAATTATCTCACGCGGCCCGGCGCAGCAGCGTGCGGTCGGTGCGCCGCGTCGTCGAAAAAGTCCGCAAGCCGTCGCGGCAGCCAGTCGAGGTTCCCTGGAAAGGGACCGCTGACAAACGCCACGTGGCCACCCGTCCGCGGAAACTCGCAACGTACCCTCAGAGACACCTCGTGGGCGAGCGGAAGGACGCTCGGCGGCAGAAATGGGTCGTTGCGTGCATTGAGCAGCAGCGTCGGCACCTCGATGCGTGTCAGTACCGGCTTGCTGCTCGCGCGTGCCCAGTAGTCGTCGGTATCGCGAAAGCCGTGCAGGGGCGCGGTGACGACGTTGTCGAAATCGCGGAGAGTTCGCGCGCGACGCATCGCTCCTCCATCGAAGATGCCCGGAAACTGGCGGATTTTTTGCTCGGCCTTTTCCTTCAAGGTTGCGAGAAAAGCCAGGCTGTAAACCCGGTTGAAGCCGCGGCCCAGCGCATCGCCGGCGGCCGTCACATCCACGGGCGCCGAAACCGCCGCCGCAGCCGTAACGATGTCCCGCGCGTCGGCGTCCTGACCCAGCCATTTCAGCAGGGCGTTTCCCCCCAGGGACACACCCGCGGCGAATAGCGGCGCCTCCGGGGTCCGGGCACGCAGACGCCGCAGGATCCAGCCTATTTCGTCCGCGTCGCCGGAGTGATAGGCCCGCGGCAGCCGGTTGGGTTCGCCCGAGCATCCGCGAAAGTGGGGCACCGCGAGGGCCCATCCCCGCCGCAGCACTTCAGCGGCAAGCGCACCGGCATAGTGGCTGCGGGAACTGCCTTCCAGCCCGTGGAACAGGGCGATCAGCGGCGCCCCAACCCTGCCGGGCAGAGCGTCGACATCGATGAAATCGCCGTCCTGCGTTTCCCAGCGCTCCCGTTTCCATGCGGACACCCGACGCCCGAGCGTGACCGCGTACAGCGTTTGCAGGTTGCCGCCCGGCAACCACCAGGGTGCGCGGTAGGACGAGCTTGCGCTGCCGTTCAATGCAGGATCTTCGGCAGTTCGGTGCTCGCGCGTACCGCCTGCGGCGCCGGAGAACCGTGATGCACGATGATGCGCCAGCCGTTGCCCGTACGGAGGTAAACGTTGGTAGCGACGACGGGCGGGTGCGGGCGAGACTCACCCGGCACGAGGATGTTCTCGTGCACGCTGTGCACGGCGAGCATCATTCCCGACTGCACGACCTGATTCGAGATTTGAACCTTGAGCTTCTGACCGGGGGCGAAGATCTGCGCCCAGCCCGCGCGCACCTGATCGTACCCGGAGAGCCGCGGCCCGCCCGGGTGTATGCACACGATCTCCTCGTCCTCCGCCCATACTTCCATCATGGACTCGAGATCGCTCGCCTCGAGCGCCTCGTAAAACGCGGACTCTGCGTCCTGCGGCGTCGGAAAGTTGCTCTTTTTCACGGCGTGCGCTCCGGAGCCGCGTAGCGTAGCCGAAAAGGCGCAGACCCGCCACGCTGGGCGGGGCATCAACCTGGGACCCGCTCGAACCCTATCGCCGCTTCGCACCACTTGGCGACGCTGAGCAGCTGATTGTCGGAAAGGGAGCGGGCGGCAAGCTGCATTCCATAGGGCAGTCCGGCCTGTGAAAGCCCGGTCGGCACCGTGAGGGCGGGGAACCCGACCAGCGACCAGAGGGTGCAGAAACTCGGGTCGCCGGTCGCATTGAGCCGCGCCGGCGCTGCCCCCGGAGCCGGGAGCGACGCGATCGCGTCGCACTCTTCGAACAGGTCGAGCGCGAGTTCGGCGAGCGCCGCGCGCCTGGCGAGCGCGTTCCTGTACTGCTCGTGCGACAGGGCCAACCCCTCGTCGATAGCGGCGTTGAGCGCGGCGCTCATCGCGCGCCGGTGCAGCGCCTGCCTGGGCGCGTGCTGGCGTGCGCCCTGGTAGAACATGATGGTCCGAAGGACCAGGTGCGCGTCGTCGAAAGCCTCGGGAAGCACTACGGGCTTCAGAACCGTTCCCGCCCCGGCAACGATGTCCAGAGTCTTCCTGAAATGTGCCGCGGCGTCGGGGTCGGCGGAATTCCACGGGAAGCGGGACAGAACACCTATCGTGGGGGAGCGCGAAAACGCGGCCACGTCGGCCGGAACGACCCCGGGTTCGGCGAGACAGGCGGCGAAATACGCGGCATCGCTTACCGAGCGCGCGAACACGCCCGCCTGGTCGAGCGTTTCCGAAAAGGCCAAGGCTCCGGCGATCGGCAAAGCATCGAAACTCGGCTTGAATCCGACGACCCCGCAGAAGGCGGCCGGCCGGATCACCGAGCCATTCGTCTGAGTCCCGATCGCAACCGGAACCTGGCCTGCGGCCACCGCAGCCGCTGATCCCGAGGAGGAGCCGCCGGGCGTGTGCACCGGATTCCAGGGATTGCGCGTTGGCGCGGGATGCATGAAGGCGAACTCCGTGGTCGCGGTCTTGCCCAGCACGTAGCCGCCTGCGGCAAGGATTCTGTCGACGAGCTCGGCGTTCCGGACAGGCCGGTGCCCGGCAAAAGCGGGAGAGCCCATCTCGGTGGGCAGGTCGGCCGTGTCGAAGATGTCCTTCACTCCGACCGGAACGCCGTGCAGCGGCCGCGGCGGCGTCGCGGATACGCGCTCGGCGTCGCGGGCGGCCGCGATTGAAAGCGCCCGCGCCTCGTCGAGGCTGGCCCAGGCCTTGATGGCCGGCTCGCTGCCGCGGATCCGTGCCAGGTGCCACTCGCAGTACGCGCGCGCCGCGAGCGTGCCGTCCCCGAGCGCCCGCACCGCCGCCCGCAAATCGCCGGGAACCTGAACTACTGAAACTGCAGCCGACCTCGACATGGGCAGGCGATCAGCGCCGCCGCTTGGGCCAGACCTCCGGATTGAGCAGGCTCGGCGGACGCCGGCCCGAGAGCGCCGCGGCGAGATTCCTGATGGCAACGCTGGCCATGGCGAGGCGCGTGACGCGGGTAGCGCTGCCGATGTGCGGCACCATGACGACATTGTCGAGTTCGAAAAACCCGGGGTTGAGCTTGGGCTCGCCTTCGAAAACGTCCAGCCCTGCCGCGGCGATGCGCCTTGCCTTGAGCGCCGCGATCAGGGCCGCGTCATCGACGATCCCGCCGCGCGCGGCGTTGACGAGCACCGCGGTCGGCTTCATCAGCTCGATCTGCTTCGCGCCGATGAGATGGTGGGCTTCGGGCGAGTACGGCAGGTTGAGGCTGATGAAATCGGATTGCCTGAGCAGCCTTTCCAGGCTCACATAACGCGCCCCCAGCGCCTTCTCGACGGTTCGGGATGCGCGCGTGCGGTTGTGATAGAGCACGCGCATCGAGAATCCTGCGGCGCGCCTGGCGATGGCCTGGCCGATGCGGCCCATGCCGATGACGCCCAGCGTCGCGTGGTGCACGTCCTGCCCGAGCAGCCGATCGTGCTTCCAGCCCTCGATCCAGCTCCCGGCCCGCACCCAGCGTTCGCCTTCCGTGATGCGCCGCGCCGCCGCCATCAGCAGCGCCCAGGTGGTGTCTGCGGTAGTGTCGTCGAGTACGCCGGGCGTGTTCGTCGCAAGCACGCCGCGCTCGGTGCACGCGGCGAGATCGATGTTGTTGTAGCCGACGGCGTTGTTGCAGACGGCCCTCAAGCGCGGCGCGGCGTCGAGGGTCGCGGCGTCGATCCGGTCCGACCCGGTCGAGAGCACGCCGTCCTTGTCGGCGAGTCGCCGTCGCAGCTCGTCGCCGATCAGCGGCTTGTCGTCCTTCTGGTTGTCGTCGACATCAAAGCGCTCGCGCAGCTTGTCGATGATTTCCCCGAACGTGGCACGGGTCACAAGGATTTTGGGTTTCACGTCTTCTCCGGAAATAAATTCCCGCAGCAGTCCGGCGGCAGAGCGGCTCGCGCGCTGCCCCGGAAAACGGTGGGAATGCGAAATATAAGATGAATCTGCGGCAAAAGGAAAGGGCGGCCCGAAGCCGCCCTTTCGCGGGGGAGCGTTTTCGGCCTCAGCGGCCGTAGACCAGCTGCGGCAGCCACAGCCCGATCTGCGGGAACACGTAGAGCAAGACCAACGCGATCACCTGAATCCCCATGAACGGCATCATGCCAGCGAAGATCGCGTTGAGGGTCACGTGGGGCGGTGACACTCCCTTCAGATAAAACGCGGCCATCGCCACGGGCGGCGACAGGAACGCGGTTTGCAGGTTCAACGCCACCAGCAATCCGAAGAACAGCGGATCGATGTGAAAATGCGGCAGCAGCGGCAGGAAGATCGGCATGAAGATGATGATGATCTCCGTCCACTCGAGCGGCCAGCCGAGGATGAAGATGATGAACTGCGCGAGGATCATGAACTGCACCGGCGTCATGTCGAGCGACAGCACCCACTTCTCGATGACCTCCTGCCCGCCGAGCAGCGCAAACGCCGCCGAGAAAATGCCGGAGCCTACAAACAGCCAGCACACCATGGCGCTCGTCTTGGCGGTGAGGAAGGACGACTCCTTGACGATGACGCCCAACTCCTTCACCGTGCTCCAAACTGCCTTGCCGGTATCCTTGCCGGCAGACTCCCCCTCGCGCCAATAGGCGATGAAGCGGTAGACCGCCGCGAGGAGGAATCCGCCGAATCCGCCGACCGCCGCCGCCTCCGAGGGCGTCGCCAGCCCGAATACGATCGAGCCGAGCACTGCCAGGATCATCAGCGCCAGCGGGAAGAATGAGCTGAGCAGCATCTTGAATACTTCCAGCCGCTCCCAGTTCCACAGCCGGTAGATGACTGCGAGGGCGCCGATGGCGACGCCGAACACGATCCAGAACCAAAGGGGCACGGGCAGCCGCGCCTGTTCCGAGGCCGCGGCGGCTGTCTCGGCGGATTTCTCCCCGACCGCCGGCGCCGCGCCCGGCTCCTTTGCGCCCTCACCGGTCTTCGTCCCTTCAGCCGGGGGTTCCTTGACCTGCGATTCCTTTTCTTCCGGTTCCTGCGCGCCGATGAGGCCCGTTGACGCCTCTCTTTCCTGTTCGGGCGCCGCGACGAGGCCTCCGGCCTCGATCAGTCCGGCCGTGCTGGCCTCGACTTCCGGTGCTGTCGTCACTCGATAGGCGGTGCCCAGCAATGCGGCAATGAACAGCGCCGGCACCAGCGTGACGAACAGTTGCGCGAGCACGGTGCGTTTCGCGACGCCGCGGCTTGTGCCGAGCGCTCGCCACAGCCCCGTCAAAGCGTTGCTGCCCTGCTGCGCCAGGGTCTGCGCAAAGGGCGGAAGCTCGACGCGCCGCTCGCTCGCCGCGAGCGGCGGCATGAGGTGAGGCTTCCACCACGCGAGGAGGATGATGTACCCGACGTAAAGTGCCGCGAGCATGAAGCCAGGCAGGAAGGCACCGGCGTAGAGCTGAACGACCGACACGCCCGCAACGGCGCCATAGACGATCAGCAGCACCGAGGGCGGGATCAGGATGCCGAGGCAGCCGCCCGCGGTTACCGCGCCCGCTGCCACCTTGACGTTGTAGCCGGCTTTGAGCATCGCCGGAAACGCGAGCAGCCCCATCAGCGTCACCACCGCGCCGACGATGCCGGTGGCGGTCGCGAAGATCGCGCAGGTGATGATGGTCGCCACCGCGAGCGCCCCCGGCACGCGCGCGGCGGCCAGATGCAGGCTCCTGAACAACTTGTCGATCAGCTGCGCCCGCTCGACGAGATAGCCCATGAACAGGAACAGCGGAATCGCGATCAGCACGTCGTTCGACATCACGCCGTAGGTGCGCTGCACGAAGAGGTCGAGCACGCGCCGATCCGCGGTCGCCGGGTCGACGCTGCGGTAGGCGAGCCAGGCGAAGAACACACCCATCCCCATCAACGTAAAGGCCGTCGGAAAGCCGAGCATGATGCCCACGCAGATCAGCGCGAGCATCATGAGGCCGAGATGGCCGTTGGTGAGGTGGCTCCAGGGCATGAGCACGACCACCGGGATGATGATGGCCGCCATCAGCGAAAAGCCGAACCAGAGTTCCTTGCGCAGCTTCATTTGTGGCGCTCCTGCTGCACGACAAATTTGTCCAGGTTCTCGATGTCCTCGTCCTTGACGTGGACCATTTCCTTGAGCTTCTCGACATCCACTTCCTGGACGTCCGCCTCGCGCGACGGCCACTCGCCTTGCTTGATGCAGATGACGCAGCGGATGATCTCGACGATGCCCTGCACCAGCACGAACGCTCCGGCGAGCGGGATGACCGTCTTGAAGGGATAGACCGGCGGGCCCTCGGAGGTGATGTTCGAGTGCTCGTTGATCGCCCACGACTCGGAGGCATAGGTGTAGCCGGCCCAGACGAGCGCGACGATCCCGGGAATGAAGAACACGATGTACAGAGTCAGGTCGAGCACCGCCTGCGCCCGCGGTGAGAAGAAGCCGTAGATCACGTCGCCGCGCACATGGCCGTTCTTCGCCAGCGTGTAGGCGCCGGCCATCATGAAGAGCGTCCCGTACATCATGATCATCGCGTCGAAGGCCCACGCGCGCGGATGGTCGAGCACGTAGCGCGAGAATACTTCCCAGGAGACGTGCAGGGTGAGCGCCACGATAAACCACGAGAAGGCTTGCCCCACCCAGGTGCTGACTTTGTCTACGAAGAGCAACAGTTTCTGCATGACGGATAACCTGCGACGATACGGCGGAAGGAGTCTATTCGGTCACTTCTGTCACATTCCTGACGAAGATCAAAAAAAACACCACCCGGAATCCGCCGGATGGTGTCTCGTACCGGAGCGACTCAGGCCTTCTTCTTCGCGGCAGGCTTCTTGCCGTAATAATAATTGTAGGCCATGCGCCGGTTGACGTTGGTGTCGAGGTCCCAGCGCACCGTGCGCTCGGCGTACTTGCGCTGCGACTCGACGATCTCCTTCCACATCGGGTTCTCTGCCGACTTCTTGGCATTGACCTGGTCGAATATCTCGAGCTGTTTCTGCAGCACCGAGTCAGGCGTCTTGTAGAACTTCACCTTGTCCTTCGTCTGCAGCTCGATGTAGTCCTGCGAGTAGCGGTTGATCGATTTCCAGGACATGTCGGCCGAGGCGGCTTCGGTGGCATTGACGATGATCGCCTTCAGCTTCTCCGGCAGCGCGTCGTACTTGGTCTTGTTGAACGTGATTTCGAGCTGCTCGGCATTCTGGTGGTAGCTCTGCAGCATGCATACCTTGGACACGTCGGGGAAGCCGAGCAACCGGTCGGAGGTCGCGTTGTTGAACTCGGCCGCATCGAGCAGCCCGCGGTCGATTGCCGGCACGATCTCTCCGCCGGGCAGCGCATTCACCGCCGCGCCCATGCCGGTAAACAGGTCGATCGAGATGCCCACGGTGCGGTACTTGAGGCCCTTGAAGTCCTCCCATTTGGTGATCGGTTTCTTGAACCAGCCGAGCGGCTGCGTCGCCATCGGTCCGTACGGGAAGGACACCACGTTGGCGCCGATCGACTGGTAGAGCTTTTGCTGCAGTTCCTTGCCGCCGCCGTATTTGTGCCAGGAGAGCAGCATGTTGGCGTCCATGCCGAAAGCGGGACTCGATCCCCACAGCGCCAGGGCGTTTTGCTTGCCGTAATGGTAGACCATCACGCCGTGCCCGCCGTCCAGCGTGCCCTTCGAGACCGCGTCCAAAAGACCGAAGGGCGCTACCACGGCTCCTGCGGGCAGCACCTCGATCTTGAGATCGCCGCCGGTCATGTCGTTCACCTTCTTGGCGAAGTCGAGCGCGTATTCGTGGAAGATGTCCTTCGACGGCCAAGTGCTCTGCCAGCGCATGCTGATCGGGCCCTGGGCCTTCGCGATCATCGGGAAACCGAGCGTCGCTGCGCCGGCCGTGGCTGCTGCAGCGCCCGTCAAGAACTTGCGGCGCGAAGCGGTCTCGAATTTCTTGGATTGCTCGTTGCTCATTAGATCCTCCTATGGAAAGGCGATTGAGTAGCAGTCTCGGCGTTGTACCCCGGATGCTCGTCGGGGTAAACGTATCGCGGGAACGGCAATACTCCTGCCGCCGACCCACCTCTTATTCGAACGCCAAAGCCCGCGAATCCTATCCCTATACCGGCCCGAAATCAAGCCGAGCCAGGGGGGCTTCCGTATTGTGAAACCGGGTGTGGACTGCATCAGCGGCGCAGTCAGCGGGACGAACTAATCCGAGCGGGGCAACTACCTTCCGGGTCCAGCCGGAGCCGTCGCCGCCGGCGGATCGATCGGCGTCGCGCCCGCCTTGTGAGGCGGGTTCGGGTGCCACCCCAGGACGAAGAGCAGCGTGAAGAATCCGAGCACGTAAGCCAGCGCCACGTGCCAACCATGAAATAGCCAGCGACCCACCGATTTCGCCTCGGGGTACATGTTGGCCAGTGCCACGCCGGCGCTCGAGCCGAACCAGATCATCGAACCGCCGAAGCCCACGGCGTAGGCGAGGTACCCCCAGTCGTAGCCGCCCTGCTTGAGCGCGAGCGCGGTGAGCGGGATGTTGTCGAAGACCGCAGAAACGAAACCGAGCCCCATCGCGGTATGCCACGAAGCGGCGGGAAGCTTTTCCACCGGCATCATCGTGGCCGAGAGGACCAGCGACAGCAGGAACACGCTGCCCTTGAAGCTCTCGGGAAGCACCTCCCAGTCGGGCCGGCGCAGGGGAACCGTGAGCAGCAACGCGATCACCACCGACGCGCCGATGAAGGGGAAGCTGTCGGAAATCTCCGCAAACTTCACGTTCATCACGACGTTGGTCACGATGGCGGCGATGAGGATGAAGAACACGATCGCCACGCGCGCCCAATCGACGTGGATGCGCTGGTGCTCGTGCTTGAGGATCGGCGAGTAGCGCTGCTGCTGCAACGCCGCCGGAATACCGCACACGACCACCGCCACCACTGCAGCGACATAGGCCTCGAACACGTCGACTGGATTGACTCCGTCGATCCACATCATCGTCGTGGTCGTGTCGCCAACCACGCTGCCCGATCCTCCGGCGTTCGACGCTGCAACGATCGCGGCCAGATAGCCGATGTGCACCTTGGCGCGGAAAAGCGTATGCGCCATCGCCCCGCCGATCAGCGCGGCGGCGATGTTGTCGAGGAACGAAGACAGCACGAACACGATTACCAGCAGCGCGAAGCAGCCCTTCCAGTCGTGCGGCAGGAAGCGCGGCAGCACCGCGGGCACGCGCGTCTTCTCGAAGTGGCGCGACAGCAGGGCAAATCCGAGCAGCAGGCAAAGGAGATTGGCGAGGATCACCCACTCGTGGTGCAGGTGCGCGAGCAGTCCCGGAATGCCGCTGCCGGTCTTGAAACCGGTGAAGCCGAGCTTGTACGCGGTGATGACCGCGAGGCCGGTCAGGCCGACCGCGAGCGTGTGATGGTGGAACAGCGCAACGCCGAGAAGCGTCAGCGCGAAGAGGACGAAATCGACCGGGATGCCGGCCAGCGCGGGCGCGTCGGCGGCCCAGGCCGAGCACGGCATTGCCAGCGCCACTGCGCCCGCGACGTTCGCCCACGAATTCCGCATCGCTCCTCCCTCGGGAAGGCGGCGATTGTAACATCGGCGCCGCCGGCAGAACGCCGGCGAACTCGTCAGGGCGGCTGCATCCACTGCTCGCACTGCCAGCGCACGACGTCGGCGTAGGACTGCGTCTCCTTGAACCGTGCGCGCAGCCGCCGTGCGTCGTTGCCGGAGCCCTGCGCGCCCATCAGCAGCCCCTGCACCAGCGGGCGGCAGCCCAGATCCTCGGCGTGCGCCGCCACACGAGGGAAGGTCGCGACGAGGTCCTGACAGAGCTTCGCGCGGCTGCCGTCGAAGGGGTCGATCAAGTCCGCGTCGAGACCGTAGCGGCAAGCCTGGAATCGGTTGGTGTTATAGATGAGATACAGATCGTCGCACACGGCCCGGGGACGCTCCAGCCTCAGATAGCGCGCGAGCGACTGCGCATAAGCTGCGAGGGCAGCCGCGCGATCGACCGACAGCGGCGTGTCGCACACCCTGATCTCGATGGTTCCGAATTCGGGCTTCGGGCGAATGTCCCAGTAGAAGTCCTTCATGCTCTGGACGATGCCGAATCCCCGCATCTTTGAGAAATAGCTTTCGAATTCCCGCCAGCTGCGCGCGAGCGGCATGGTGCCACTCAAGGGAAAGGCGTTGACCGCCGAAAGGCGCGAGGAATCGAACGAGGTGTCCTCACCCTGGTGGAAGGGTGAGGACGCGGAGAGGGCGATGAAGTGCGGCACGTAGCGCGAGAACATGTGCGTGAGATACACCGCCTCGTCACCGTCGGCGCAGCCGACGTGGATGTGCTGGCCGAAAACGGTGAACTGCTTGGCGAGGTAGCCGTACAGGCTGGCGAGGTGTCTGAAGCGCCCGGTATCGTAGATGCGGCGATCGTTCCACTTCTGGAACGGGTGCGCGCCGCCGCCGGCGATGCCGACATTCAGCTTCCGGGCGGCGGACGCGATCGCCGCGCGCATCGCCCGCAGCTCGGCGAGCAGGGTGGCGTGGCCCGTGTGCACCGACGAGCTCATCTCGATCATGCTTTCGGTGATCTCGGGCTTGATGTCTCCCGGGTTGCCGCTTTTTGCCAGCGCTCCGAGGAGATCGGACGCGCCGCGCGTGAGGTTGTAGTCGCGGGTGTTGACGATCTGCAATTCGAGCTCGATGCCCAGCGTGAGCGGCCGCGAGAGCTTGAACGGAAGCTCGCCCATGGAGTCAGTCTTTCGCCGCCGGCTCGGGCCGCACTTCCCCCGCGAACTTGAGCGCGAACTGGGTCAGGACCGGCCCGGCGATCTCCAGCAGAACCACCGCCGGCAGCACCACGCTCGCCAGCGTGCGGCCGAACTCCGGAAACATCGACTGCGTGTCCTGGAGCATGATGACCGCGAGCCCGGACATGGGCGTCAACGCCAGCGCGAGCAGCAAACCCTGGCGCATCCGCATGCCATCTCCCGGAACGAAGGCGAGGATGCCTACCGCCTTGCCCGCAAAGCGCACGGCGGCAAGCGAGGCGCCGATCACGATGCCGGTCCAGGCTGCGTGCAGGTCGAGACTCGCGCCGGCCAGAACGAAAAGAATCAGGAAGAATATCTGCCCCGTTAGGCCGAAGTCGGGTGCGGCGAGGCGGTAATGCCTGTCCAGGTTGCGAACCAGGGCGCCGTAGGCGAGCAAGGCGAGCAGTACCGAAAGTTTCAGTGCGATCGCCGCGCCGATTGTCGCAAGGATCAAGGCGATCAAGAGCACCACCTGCATCTCTTCGCGCTTGCCGAGCCACCTGAGCAGCGCAAGAGTCGCAGCACTTGCCGCCAGCCCCAGGGCGAACGAACCTGCGAGCAGATACATCGGGTGCAGCAGAATCGTCCGCCAGCCGCCGCGGTATTCGAGATACAGCCAGGGGATCAGCGCGGTCAATGCGAGTACGGCGATGCTGCAGTTGAGCGCCGTGAGCAGCAGGACGCGCTCGGTCACCTGGCCTTCTGCACCGAGATCGGCGGTGATGCGCATCACTACTGCCGGCGACGTCGCGACGGCGATCGCCGCGGCGGCGGAAGCATGCAGGATATCGAGAGCAAAGAAGTAGCGCAGCGTGAAATAGACGAGACCTGCGCCCAGGGCGCATTCGGCGAGGGAGGTGAGCACGAGGCGCGGCGAGCGTTTGAGCCACCTCAGGTCGATGCGGTGCCCCAACTCGAACAGGATGATTCCGATCGAGACGTCGGCAAAGGGGCGCAGCTCGTGCAGCAGCGTCTTGTCGATAAGCGCAAATCCTTCCGGTCCGAGGGCGAGGCCGGCAGCGGCGTAGCCGATGATGCGCGGCAAGAACAGCACGCGCCTGGCGACCTCGCCTCCGACCACCCCGGCGAGCAACAACACGCCGAACCAGATGATCTGGTTCGGCGGCAGCGGTGCTGCTGGCAAGAAAAATAAATCCGGCATGCGCGGTGCTCCCGGACAAATCAGTTCCAGCGATGCAGCGGATGCGGCGTTATTCTGGCCGGCGGGGCGATGGTGCCGACCTTCATGGAGAAGGGCCTGCTGCGGATAAGAGCAGCGGGAGCCCCTCGGAAGTTCGTAAGTCTACCCCCGAATCACGACGATGTGAACGCGGTAAGGCCCGTGCGCGCCCATCACGATCGTCTGGTCGATGTCGGCCGTTCGCGAAGGCCCGGACACGAAGTTGATCGCGCGCGGCAATTGCCCGAACTCCGCGCGAGCAAGGGCCCAGGCGTCTTCCATATGCGGAACGATCCGGCGCGCTTCCAGCACGGCGACGTGCGTTTCCGGAAGGAGGCTCACCGTGGAGGGCGTATCGGCTCCCGACGCGAACACGAGCGTTCCCGTCTCGGCGATCGCGGCGAACGCGCCCGTCACGCCGATGGCATCGCTGCCGTTCGCTTCGCGCGGCTCGAGCGCGAGTCCGGCGCCCCTCCAGTCGAGATCGGCCAGCTGCGGCCAAACGCAGCCGGTCAGGGGCAGGTTGCCCGACTTCAGGTAGTGCGCGACTGCGGCAGGAACTTCCACCTTTTCGGCGATTTCATCGGTACTGCTCTGCATCGCCTCCGCGCGCGCGCGAAAGCGCGCGACGAGCTCAGTCTCGACCGGCGGCAGCGTCCCGCGCGGGTGGGCGCGCACGTAGGTTTCGAGGGATTCCAGCTCGGCCTGCGAAGGGCGCGTGCCGCCGCGGCCCTGCAACTGGCGGATCCGGGCAAGAATTCTTTCGCGACTGCCCATCCTCACCCCAGTCCTCTCCGCGAGGAGAGGCGACAGATCAATCGAGCGCCTTCAACAGGTCCTCGACGACCTTCTTCGCGTCGCCGAACACCATCATCGTCTTGTCCAGGTAGAAGAGCGGGTTGTCCAACCCCGCGTAGCCCGCCGCCATCGAGCGCTTGTTGACGAGCACGGTGCGCGCCTTGTGCGCCTCGATGATCGGCATGCCGTAGATGGGACTGCCCTTCTCGTGCGCGAGCGGATTGACCACATCGTTCGCGCCGAGCACGAGCACTACG
>JBGPTG010000010.1:0-25353 GCA_041490545.1 Gammaproteobacteria bacterium | reverse complement strand
GCAACCAAGTGCTCAACCTCACCGGCGGCCCGTACAGGCACAAGGAGTACCGCGCGAAGGGAACGGTGGTGTTCCAGAACAAGGCGATGATGTGCCAGTACCGCGCGGTCGGGCACCCGATCGCCATCGCGGTCGCCGAGCACATGGTCGACCAGGCGGCGGCGAAACTCGGGCTGGATCCCGCGGAGATGCGCAAGCGCAACGTCGTCCCCGACGACGCCTATCCGTACAAGTCGCCCTCGGGCATGCGCTTCGAGGCGCTCTCGCACCAGCAGTGCCTGTCGAAGCTGCTCGAGCTCATGAAGTACGACGAGCTGCGCAAGGAACAGGCGGCGCTGCGAAAGAAGGGCGTCTACCGCGGCATCGGCCTGTCGTCGTTCATCGAGGTGACCAACCCGAGCCCGATGTTCTACGGCGTCGGCGGCGCGCGCATCGCAGCGCAGGACGGCTGCACGATCAGGCTCGACGCCAACGGCTCGATCGTCGCGGCGACCGGCGTCACCGAGCAGGGCCAGGGCACCGACACCATCATGGCGCAGATCGCGGCGACTGCCGTGGGCGTCGAGATGAGCTGCGTGAAGGTGCTCACCGGCGACACCGACAAGGTGCCTTATGGCGGCGGCACCTGGGCCTCGCGCGCGGCGGGCATCGGCGGCGAAGCGGTGCTGCAGGCCGGGCTCGCATTGAAGCGCAACATCCTCGAGATCGGCGCGGTGATCCTCAAGCAAAGTGTGTCCGACCTCGACATCGTCGACGGAAAAGTCGTGAAGAAAGGCAGCGACCGGGGCATCACGCTCGCCGAGCTCGCGCGCATCTGCTACTACCGCGGCAACGAATTGCCGGTGGATTTCCAGCCCGAGCTGGTGGTGACGCGCCACTTCCGCGTGAAGGATTACGCCTTCGTCTTCAGTAACGGCGCGCAAGGCTGCCTGCTCGAAGTCGACACCGACACCGGCTTCGTCAAGCTCCTCAAGATGTGGTGCGTGGACGACTGCGGCCGCGTCATCAACCCGAAGCTCGTCGACGAGCAGGTGCGCGGCGGCATCGTGCAGGGCATCGGCGGGGCGCTCTTCGAGCACTGCCTCTACGACGACCGCGGGCAGTTGCTCAACGCAACCCTGGCCGATTACCTCGTGCCGATGGCGGCGGAGATGCCCGACATCGAGACCGCGCACGTGCAGACGCCGACCAAGACTTCGATGCTCGGCGCCAAGGGCGCGGGCGAAGCCGGCACCGGCGGCGCGCCGGCGGCGATCATGAACGCGGTGAACGACGCGCTGCGGCCGCTCGCGGCCAAAGTAACGAGCCAGCCGATCACGCCCGAGACCGTGCTGCGCGCACTCGGGAAGGTGCGCTGAGCGCGCCCTGGTTCCGCTTTGCCTGCCGCATCGAGTCGAACTGACGGTGCGCGGTATCTAGATCGCTCCGCTCACGCGCGCCATGACCTCGTCCGCATCCGCCGGAAGCCCGTCGCCGCGCCAGGCCACGTGGCCGTCGGGCCTCACCAGCACCAGTTTCTTCTCATAGAGCGCGCAAGCGGTAGGCTCATCGAGCAGCACGACTTCGAACGGAACGCCGCTTCCTTTTACCGCGTCCACGAAAGGCGCAACGTCGGGAGCCTCACGCCCCAGGCGCAGCAGCACGAAACCCCGACCGAAGAGATCGAGCGTCGAGCGCCCGCCGGCGAGTTGCACGTGCGGCGCACGCGCGCCCGGAAACGTCGATTGCACGTACAACTGGATCGGCGTCTTCGCGCCTGCAGCGACCCTCGCGCCGGACGCTAGCGGTTCCTCGGCAGCATCGGCACCTGGCGGATGAGCAGGCCGGTGGTGGTGACCCGCACTTCGAGCTCGGCGGGTTCGGTCACCGGCACGAACGCGGCCGAGCCGTACTCCGCATCGAGCAGCGGCGCGAGCGCCACGTAGCGCTTGCGCAGTCCGAACAGGTCGACGATTTTTTCGTTGCTGAGCGAGTGCAGCGTGCGCGTCGCGGCGCGCTCCTGCTCGATCGAGCGGTAGCGTCCGCCGACGCGGTCGAGCTCGTACGCGGTGTGCAGGCCGAGCAGGTTGGCGAGCGGGTGCCACTTGAGGATGCGCGCGTCGACGTAGATCTCGTCACCGGCGAGCGGGTAGCTCGCTTCGCGGCCGTCGGCGAAGCGGATCGCCGCGGTGAAGCGCTGCGGGCCCGCGGGCCATACCAGCACCCGCGCCGCGACGTCCTCGCGGGTGAGCGCGCGGTAGCCCTGGACGCCGATGCCGATGCCCGCCGACACCGTGCCGACGAATACCAGCGACACGCCGATGAGCGCGCGCACCAGGAACTTGAGTGGATGCAGGTGCAACAGCGCCATGATCCCCGCGAGGACGAAGATCGCGCCGATCGCGTCGAGCGCCGCCCCCGTGACGAAGAAGGGCGAGTTCGACAGCTGCGTGAGGAAGGCCATGTCGGGCAGGGCGGTTGTACCCACGTTCACAGTCCCATGTACAGCTTGTGGATGAGCTGGTTGTTGGCGAGGTCTTCGCGCGAAGCGCCCTCGTACTCGATGCGGCCGTGCACGATGACGTAGCCGCGGTCGGCGATGCGGATCGCCTGGTTGAAGTTCTGCTCGGCCATGAGCACCGTGAGGCGGTAGCTCTCCTTCAGCTCGCGGATCTTGTCGATGGTGTGGATGACGAGGATGGGCGCGAGGCCGACGGAGGGCTCGTCGATGAGCAGGATCCTGGGCGCGGTCATGAGGGCGCGAGCGAGGGTCAGCATCTGCTGCTCGCCTCCGCTCATGCTGCCGGCGAGCTGGCGGCGGCGCTCGGCGAGGCGCGGGAAGGTCTCGAAGCAGAATTCCAGGTTCTTCGCCATCGCGGCGCGCGCGGTGCGGCGGTACGCGCCGAGCAGCAGGTTCTCCTCGACGCTGAGGCGCGGGAACAGGCGCCGCCCCTCGGGCACCAGCGAGATGCCGAGGTCGACGATCTCCTCGGTCGCGCGGCCGGCCAGATCGTGCTCGACCCCGTCGATCGTCGCGCTGATGACGCCTGAGCTCGGCGGCACGATGCCCATGATGGACTTCATCAGCGTGCTCTTGCCGTTGCCGTTGGTGCCGAGCAGCGTCACCGTCTCGCCGTCGTTCACCTTGAGCGAAATGTGGTCGAGCACCTGCACCGCGCCGTAGCCCGCGCAAAGGCCTTCGACGCGGAGGCTATTCTCCAAGGTAGGCCTTCACGACTTCCGGGTTGCCGACGACCGACTGCGGGTCGCCGTCGGCGATCTTGCGCCCGGCCACCAGCACCGCGATGCGCTCGGAGAATTTCATCACCGCGCGCATGACGTGCTCGATCATGATGACGGCGACACCCTGCTCCTTGAGCCCGGACAGGAGCGCGAGGATGTCGTCGACTTCGGAGGCCGAGAGCCCGGCCATCGCCTCGTCGGAAATAAGGAGCTTCGGCTTCGCCGCCATGGCCCGCGCGAGCTCGAGCTTGCGCATGTCCACCTGCGTGAGGCCGCCCGACTTCGCCAGCGCCTTGTCGGCCAGCCCTACCTGCCCGAGGATCCGCCGGGCTTCTTCGGTGACCTGGCTGTTCGCGAGCTTCTCGTGCTTGCGCGCGGCGAAGAGGAGCGGCACGCACAGGTTATCGAGCACCGTCATGCTGGCGAAGGGCTTGGGGATCTGGAAGCTGCGCGCGAGGCCCATGCGGATGCGCTTGTGGGCGGCGTATCCGCCGACCTCCTGTCCCCGAAAGCGAATACTGCCCTCTTCGTTCCTCAAGGTTCCGGCAATGCAATTGACCAGCGTGCTCTTGCCCGAGCCGTTCGGCCCGATGAGGCCGACGCGTTCTCCGGGTCGAACCATGAAATCGACGCCGTCCAGCGCGGTGAAGCCGCCAAACCTCTTGACGACGCCTGAGACTTCGAGCAGCGCTTCGTCCATCATCGCCCCTTGCGGCGCCGCCAGGCGTCCACCCACCCCATGATGCCGTTCGGGGCGAGAGTGACGAAGAGCACGAGCAGCACGCCGACGATGAGCAGGTTCCAGGCCGACGACACCGTCACCTGCACCAGCTGCTGCACCGTGCCGAGCAGAATCGCGCCGATCAAGGGCCCCATCCAGCTCATCATGCCGCCGATGAGCGGCATGGCGATGCTGTTGACGGCGTACGAGAGGCTGAACGCCGAGCTCGGCTCGATGTAGGAAAGGTAATAGGGAAAGGTGGTTCCCGCCATGCCCATCAGCGCGCAACTCACCATGGTCGAGAAAATCTTGAGCTTGAGCGTCGGCACGCCGGAGCATTCGGCGGCGAGCTCGTCGTCGCGGATCGCGGCCAGGCCCCGGCCCATGGTCGATTTCTCGATCGTGCGCGCGACCACCAGCGCGAACGCCGCCATCACCAGCTGCACCGCGTAGATCAGGTGGATGTAGCGCGGCAGCCCGAAGGGAACGTCTTTGGGCTGCAGCACGTAGGCGCCGCGCGCGCCGCCGACGTAGTCCCAGTTGACGATGAAGATGTAGAGCACCACGGCGAGCGCGAGCGACGCGATGGCGAAGAACACGCCGCGCAGGCGCAGCGTGAGATAGCCCAGCCCCAGCCCCGCCAGGCCGGCCACCAGTGTTCCGGCGACGATCACCACCGGCAGCGGCGCCTTGAACGCGTTGTAGAAGAAGACCGTGGTGTAGGCACCGATCCCGAAGAACGCCGCCGAGCCGAAGTTCACGTAGCCGGTGTAGCCGCCGAGGATGTTCCACGCGGTGGCGAGGATCACGAAGAGCAGCACCGTGTACGCGGCAGTGAAGAAATACTCGTTCGGGATGAGCTGCGTGATGGCGGCGAGCGCGATCGCGATCGCGAGGGCCACAACCGCAAAGACCTTGTTGCTCATCGGACCCTCATCTGCCCAGAAGCCCGGAAGGCCTGAACGCCAGCGTCGCGAGCAACAGGCCGAATGAAACCGCAGGCGCCCACGACGGGCCGAAGAAGGTGGACGTGAAAGTCTCGGCGAGCCCGAGCACGAACGCGCCGAGCAGCGTGCCCCAGATCGAGCCCATGCCGCCCAGCACGCACACGGCGAAGACCAGGCCGATGTATTCGCGCCCGATCGCCGGCTGCACCGGCTGGATGACTATCAGAAAGGCGCCCGCGACGCTGGCCGTAGCGATCGAGATGGCAAAGGCGAGCTCCTTCACGCGGACCGGGTTGACGCCCATCAGGCGCAGCGCGAGCTGGTCCTGCGCGACAGCGAGCACCGCGCGGCCGAAGAAAGTGTGCGTGAGAAACAGCTGAATGCCGATGACCATGACCATCGACACGAGGAAGGGCACGACCAGGCGCATCGGGAAATCGATCGCCCCCATGCGCCAGGTCACGTCGCCGTAGCGGGTGTTCACCATCCGGTAGTCCACGCCGAAGATCAGCACGAGCGCGACCTCGGTGATGAAGAGGATGCCGAAGAAGAAGGCGAGGCCGCGCAGCGACTCCTGCCCGCGGCGTTCGAAACAGAAGTAATAAATCCGGTACAGAACCATCCCCAGCAGAAAGAACAGCGGGGACACCACTATCGAAACAACGATCGGGTCAAAGCCGAGTTGGTCGTTGACGATGTACGCGATGTACGAGCCCAGGATGATGAACGCCGGGTGCGCGATGTTGACGACGTCGAGCATCCCGAAAGAGATCGAGATGCCGACGCTGACCGCGGCGTAGAAACCGCCGAGCAGCAGGCCGGCAATGATGGCGTTGCCGAGCAACGCCCACGAGACTTCCATGCGCTGAAAACGGCACCGGCGGGAAACCCGCCGGTGCCACTAGTGGTTAGTCGCTATTGTGGTCAATCGCTATTTCTTGTTTTCGTGGTAAGGCGCCTTGAGGTCCCCGGTCTTGTATTCCTTGGGACTCAGGACGGTGAGACGCCCGGGCTTCTTGAACTGCTCGACATCGTTGCCGCTGATGCCGTGGTACTGGGTCATCATCACCCGGGAGGCCGCCCACTCGCCGTTCTGCGCGAAGCGCACCTTGCCGACAAAGGTATCGAACTCGGACTTGTGGATGTACTCGGCGAGCTTCGCCTGGTCGAGGCCCTTGGTCGCGGTGATCGCCTGATCGAGCACCTGCATCATCGCGTACGCGTAAGGCGGCAGATAGAAGCCAAGCGGATCCACTTTTTCGACAACCGCCCGCGCCTGGTACTTGCCGAGGAACTGATCGAGGAACGGGAACTTGCTGCCGAGATCGGGCGCATAGAACTCGTAGTTCACGACGCCGTTCAAGAGCGGCCCGAGCTGCGTCTTCAGCGCGGCGAACTGCGGCCCGACCAGACCGCCGCCGAACATGCGCGTCTTCAGCCCGACTTCGTTGGCGGCACGCACCATGCCGGCGGAGTCCGGCGGATACGAGGCGACGAACACGATCTCGGGATTGGTCGCCTGGATCGCGCGCACGATCGGGGAATAATCCACCGTGTTCGGCGGATAGGTCTTGTCGTAGACGATCTTCAGCCCGAGCCGCTTGATGTGCGCCCGCGCACCTTCCAGCGCCATCGCCGGATACTCCGCGTCCGCGCCCACGATTGCCACCGTGCGGGGCTTCGGATTCATTCCCATCGCGGCGTCGAAGAACCCTTGAGACCAGCCGACCGCCGGGTTCGGTCCCGCCGGCATGATCTGGAAGTAGCGGTCGTAGCTGAACTTGGAATTGACGTTCAGTCCGAACAGCGTCATGAAAGTGAGATTGCGCTGCATCATGATCGGCATCGCGGGGGCGATGACGTTGGTGCCGTAGCCCGACACCACGAGGTCGACTTTGTCGACGTCCAGCAGCTTCGTGTAGATGCCGGGGACCGTGGCGGGGCTGGTCTGGTCGTCGTAGTAGACGAACTCGACCTTGCGTCCGAGGATGCCGCCCTTGGCGTTGACGTCGTCGCGCCAGATTTCCATCGCGATCAGCGCCGCCTTGCCGTTGCCGGCGAGCGGACCGGTGAGGCTCATGCCGAAGCCGATCTTGAGCGGCTGCTGCGCGAGCGCCGCGCCGGCGAGGCCGAACGCGAACAGCAGGGCGCAAAGCGCGCGCCCGAACGTCGAAATACGTGTGCCTGACATGATTTCCTCCTGTTGGTTTGCGGAATTCGCTGCGGCGGATTGGGGCTCCGCCTTTAAGGCCCTCTCCAGGAGCCTGAGCCGGCGATTATGAAAGCACGCGGCGATTTGTCAAGCTACCACAGGCGTTCGCCACGTTGGAGCTTGGCCCACATTTCCGCCTGGAACTCCCGTGGGCCGAATCCGAACCACTCGCCGCGCTGCTCGTAGAAAAAGGGGCTCCCGGTGCGAACGCTCATGGCGCGCGCCCACTCGAGCAGGGATTCGTCGGGATCCCGCCCGGCCGAGCGCAGGATATAGGCGATTTGCCCGCGCCAGCGCACCGGGATGGCCATCACGCCCAGCCTGTCGGGGCGGAATTCCTCCGGAAACGGGCTGTCTGCCTGCAGCCAGCCGCACACGAAGTTGCGGCGGGGATCGGCCGGCCGCCGCTCGTAGATGGTGCAGCAGCCCTCGCCGCGGAAGTGACAAGGCCGCCCCGGGTACATGTCGTGACCTTCTATCGTGCCCTTTGACCCAGCCGTCGCAGCAGGCGGTGCAGCTGCCGCACTGCCGGGAGGCCGCCCCTGCGACGTCCGACACCGGCTGCAGCGGGACCACTGCGCCGCAGCACTTCTTGTATTTCCTGCCGCTGCCGCAGGGACAGGGATCGTTTCTTCCGACGGCCATCGCCGAAGTCTAGCGCATGTGCGCCGCCTGCTAGACTTCGCGCATGACGGGCAAGCGCGGCTCAGGTTCGATGACTTTCGTGGTGCTGCTGTCGGTGCTCTCCGGCATCGCGCATCGCGGCAGCAAAGTGGCGGTGTCGCTCTCGGCGCTCGGGCTTGGCGCGAATTCCTTCACCGTCGGCATTCTCGCCGCGCTATATGCGGTGTTCCCGCTGCTCCTCGCGGTGTACGCGGGGAGGATCTCCGACCGTTTTGGCGTGCGCATGCCGATCCTCCTGGGCTCGATCGGCATCACCGCTGGCCTGCTGCTGCCGGCGCTGCACGGCGGACTGCTCGTGCTGATCCTGTGCCCGACACTCGTCGGCCTCGGGCAAATCTTCTTCCATGTGTCGATCCACAACGCCGTCGGATCGATCGGCGCTGTGGCGGACCGGGCGCGCAATTTCAGCACGTTCGCGCTGGGCGCGTCGGTCGCGACCTTCATCGGCCCCTCGCTCGCCGGGTTCTCGATCGATACAAACGGTTTCCGCACTACGTTCGTCCTGCTCGCTGCGATATCGCTGCTGGTGGTGCTGGTCGCGCTCGTTTTCCGCGGGAGGCTGCCGCCGCGCGGCGAAAAAAAGGAGGAGCCCAAGGGACAGCGCGCACTCGACCTGCTCAGGGAAGCGCCGCTGCGGCGCACGCTGATCATGAGCGGGGTGACGCTGACCGGGATCGAGCTTTTCTCCTTCTACTTGCCGGTGTACGGGCAGTCGATCGGGCTGTCGGCGACGCAGATAGGCCTCGTGCTCTCCAGCTACGCCGCCGCCGCCTTCGTGGTGCGCCTCCTGATGCAGGATCTGGCGCGGCGCTTCACCGAAAACGGCGTGCTCACCGGGTCGCTGTTCGTCGCGACCGCGACCTACGCGCTGTTCCCGTTCCTTTCCGGGACGCCAATGCTCGTCGCGACCGCGTTCCTGCTCGGCCTGGGCCTGGGCGCAGCGCAGCCCCTCACCATCATGCTCACCTACCACCACGCCCCGCCGGGGCGCTCCGGGGAGGCGCTCGGCATGCGCCTCACGGTGAACAAGATCACGCAGATCGCGATTCCGCTCGTATTCGGCGGCATCGGCAGTGTGTTCGGGCTGGCTCCGGTGTTCTGGGCGAACGCCGCGTTCCTCCTCGCCGGCGGAGTGCTCGCCGTGAAGACCTCGGGTCCTGCAGTCGCGGGCGCTCGGACGCCCGGCGCCTTATAGGACGCCGGGGATCCAGCGCTTCACGCGGGCGAGGTAGTTGCGGTAGGGCTCACCGAACTGCGCCGAAAGACGCGCTTCGTCGGCGCGCACGCGTCGCTGAAACCACGCGGCGTGAAACGCGAACACCGCCGCCCCCGGCCAGGAGTGCAGCGCGAGCGCGAGCCCGGCGAGGAAGACGAGGTGCCCTAGATACATCGGATTGCGGCTCCAGCGGTACGGTCCGGCAACGACGAGCCGTTGCGGCGGAATGGAGACTCCCGGGCCGCCGCCACCCAGGTACAGCCGGTAGTTGCCGACCAGGCGATATTGAAGATATCCCCAAGCAAGCAGCGGCAGCCCCCAGGGATCGATGCGCGGCTCCCCCTGCTGCAGCGCAGCTTCGGCGAGAAGCACCACCGCCGGCCAGACGACGAACGTGCGGTTCGAGGTGCTGGAGAGCCACTTCGCCGCAGCGTCCAGCGTGTTCGCGACTGCCTTCACGCTTTCGCGGCCTCGCCCTTAGGCATGAAGAATATGAAGAGATTCGCCGCGACGATCGTGCCGGCGAGGAAATGAAAGGTGGCCGTGAGACCGTATTGGTCCGCGATGATGCCACCGAGCAGCGGCGAGATCGAGGAGCCGAGCGCCTGCGCGCCGAACAACACGCCGATGCTGGTGCCTCCCATGTTCTTCGGCGTGGTCTCGAGCAGCCAGGCCTGCATCACCGGGCGGATCGCGTAGAGAAAGAAGCCGAGCACTGCGACGAAGAACACGAACGCGGGCGACTTGCCGGCGAGCGCCATGAACACGAGCACCACCGCGGTCATACCCATGCTGGTCATCATCACGCTCTTGCGTCCGAGCCGGTCGGAGAGATACCCGGCCACGGGCGACGCGGCGAAGCCCGCCGCCTGCAGCGCGAACATGCACGCGCCCACCCAGATGGGCGAATAGCCGAGCTCGTAGGCGAGAAACACCGGGAGGAAAGTGAGCAGGGCGTTCTGCGTCATCGAGCGGAACGCGGAACTCATCGAAAGGAGGATCAGCCCGCGGTTGCGAAACAGCGCCGGCACGCCGCTGAAATACTCGCGCAGCGATTGCGTCTGGCCCTCGGCCGCGGCCGCCCCAGCCCGCTTGTGGCCGCCGAGCTGCAGCGTGCCCAGAAAGACGAACAGAAGGAGCGCGATCACGATACCGGGCACGACATTCATCATCACCACCTGGCGCCAGGAGAACGCGGTGAGCAGCGCGCCCACGACCATGGGCGCAAAGGCGTCGCCGACGTTCCCGCCCATACCGTGCAGCGACAGCACCAGTCCTTTTCTTTCTGGAAAGCGGCGCGCCAGTGTGGGGATCGCCGTCGGATGCCACAGGCTGTTGCCGAAGCCCACCAGCGCCACGCAGCCGAGCAGCATCAGGTAGCTGTGCGTGAATCCCATCAGCAGATACGGGAATCCGACCCAGAAGAGCGACACCGCCATCAACACTCCCTTGCGTCCGACCGTGTCGACGAGCACGCCGCCGGGGATGTTCGCCACCGCGCCGGCGATGTACTGGCAGGTCATGATGAGGCCGATCTCGCTGTAGGAGAGGCCGAGCTCCTTGCCGATCACCGGCAGCAGCAGGTAGAAGGTCGCCGGATACCAGTGCGTGAGCGAGTGGCCGAGCGTGATGAGCCACATCTCGCGGAACGAGCCGCGGGCGGCTTCGGGTGCGGCGATGGCGACGCTCATCGTGTTGCCTCTACGGAAGCTCTGATTTCCATGGCAGCAATGCTATCAATTTCCGGCACGCTTCAGAACGGTATCTTCAAAAATCTTCGTCCACTTCTCGGATTCGTCAAGCGACCTTATCGGATCGGTCTGCACGATCCTGATGTTGCTGAGCGGCGAAGCCACCTTGACGTTGGTCGGGACGTAGTCCATGCCGACCAGGGAGCGTTGCCCTTCGCCCAGCATGTACTCGTAGAAAAGCAGCGCAGCGCCCGGATGCGGTGCGCGGCGCGCGATGCCGATGGCATTCGACCGAGCCACCGCCGGCTCGAGCGCGAACCAGTCGATCGGCGCGCCCTTCTTCTTCGACTGCTCGGGCATGTAGTTGTAGACGGTGAGGGCGAGCGGCACCTCCCCGGCGATCACCATGTTGTTGAGCAGCGTGTGCCCGGTGCGCACCGAGATGCCGTTCTTCGCCACCAGGTCGCGGAAAAATTTCAGGCCTTTCTCGCCGCCGCCCATGACATCCACCACGGAAGCGAACCAGTCCTGATTCTTCGCTTCGATACCGAGCTTGCCCTTCCAGCGGGGATCGAGCAGATCCTGATAAGTCTTCGGCAGGTCCTGCTTGCGGACGATCTGGGTGTTGTAGACTTGCACCCACACTGAGAGCAGTGTCGCCGCCCACTCGCGATGCGCGGGCACCGAGCCCGGCTGCAGGTCCTTGTGCACCGGGGAAGTCACCGCCTGGAGGATCTTCTCGCGCGACAGCGCCTCCATTTCTGGTGAACCGAAGTGAATCAGGTCGACGTCGTACTTGCGCGCCGCCGCCTCGGTGAGCGTGCGCTGCAGCACCTTGTCGGTCCCGGACCGCCACACGTTCACCTTCACGCCGTACTTCGCTTCGAAGGGCTTGATCAGCGCCGGCTGGTCCTTCTCGGCGAAAGTCGTGTACAGCGTGACGCTGCCCTCCTTCTTCGCCGCCGCGATTATCCTTTCCATGCGATCGGGCCCCGCGTAGCCGAACAGGGGGTTCTGCGCGCGGACTTCTCCGCCGAGCAGTGCGAGTGTTGCCAATACAGCGAGCGCTCGTGTCTTCATGGAGTTGCCCTCAATTGCGTATGTCCTGCAGGAACCAGTCGGTGGGAAGGTCGCGTCCCAGCCCTTCGCGCCGCGCCACCTCGTACGCCACTGCAGCCACGGCGAAAAACTGCGCGCCCTGGATGTTGCCGCGCTCCGAGTAGGTGATCTGCCCGGGCGACAGGCGCCCGCGTTCCCGGCCCGCGACCACGTCACCGAAGCTCACGTCGTCGCCGCGGCCGGTCACCTGGGGCGCACGCCGGCCCATTCGGTTCGAACCCCAGCGCGGGTCCTGCGGGCGCGCAAGGTATCCCAGATACTCGTCCGTTGTTTCGAGCTCGGGCCGGCCGACCGGCGCCGGCGCGGTACCGAGCCGCAGCGTGCGATCGAAGCGCGCGCGCGCCGCGTCGTCCGGGCGCCCGCCGATGGAGATGACGTGCATGCCGGGCTCCAGCCACTCTCCGCGGATCACCGGGACCGCCGAGTCGGTGCAGGCGGCGAGGATGTCGGCGCCAGCGTAGATCTCCTGCGGCGTGTCGCAGGCTTCGCACGCGACGCCGTAGCGCGCCGCGACTTCGGCGGCGAAGCGCTCGCGGTGCTCGCGCGTCGGGCTGTACACCTTGATGCGCGCTATCGGCCTGACCTCGAGAAGCGCTTCGACGTGGGAGGCTGCCATCCCGCCCGAACCGAGCAGGCCCAGGCTGCGGCAGTCCTCGCGCGCCATGATGCCGGTGCCGATGGCGCTGTCGGCCGCGACGCGCAGGTGCTGAAGATGGCCGTCGTTGATGATCGCGAGCGGAGCGCCGGTTTCAATATCGGTGAGGAATATCAGCCCACAGTAGCGTCCCGGCTGCACGCAGTATTTCTCCTGCGTGCGCGCGCCTTCGTACTCGCGCTCGTAGACGATGTCGGACTTGATGCGCACGGCGAAGTACCCTCGGGTCGAGCCGCCCTCCATGCTGCCCCACTGGTAGAACTTGTCCGGCTCGCGCGTCGGGATGCGGATGTCGATGCGCGGGCGGCACACCGCCTCGCCCGAGGCGAGATCGCTGTATGCCGTCTCGAGCGCCCGGCGCACGGCGCCGGGCGTGAGCACGCGCCGCACGATCTCGTTGTCGATGAGCAGGGTCAAAGCGCGATCCCCGCCCCGCGCTCAGGCAGGCTGGGCGGCCTTGGCGCGCAGGTAGCGTTCCATCAGCTCGGCGGTGAGCACGACCTTGGCGTCGTACTCGGGCGCATCCTCGATCTGCTCCAGGTCGTTCAGCCCGGAGAACTTGTAGATGCGGTTGATCGCCGAGATGAGCCGTACCGGCTTGTCCGCGCTCGAATTGAAATGCTGGTGGATGGTGTTCGGCGGGATGTAGATCACGTCGCCGGCTTCCCATTCGTAGCGCTTCACCTCGTCCTGCGGCTTCCAGTGGTAGGTATCGGTGATCTCCACGTCGCAGTCCTGGTGCAGGTCGTAACCGCGGCCCTCGACCACGTAGAGGCATTCCTCGGCGAGGTGCCGGTGCTTGCCCGAGCGGCTGCCCGGCGGAACGATCTGCATGTAGGCGTCCACGGTCTCCATGCGCGTGTTCATCTGCTCGTTCAAGAGATGCTTGAGCAGCCCCTGGCGCGCCATCTCCCAGGGCATGTCCTCCGGATGCAGCACCTTGCGCCGCTTCGCGTTTCTCGCCGGCGCCTGCATCGCGTTATCGAGCAGGCTTTGATACAGCTTCTGGCTGGCGCTGCCGCGCTTCCAGGCTTTCGATTCACCCCAGGCCATCTCGTGCTCCTTTCCTGAAATCGGTCAAGACCGGGGACAGACCGCGTTTTCCGGAATCCGTCTCCGAAAGCCGAAAACGTGGTCTGTCCCCGGTTTCATTGATTGTAGTTCTCTTCGAAATGCCGCGGCACGTAGCCGACGCCTTCCGGCGTGGCTTCCTTGGGCCGCGGGATCACCGTCTGCTGGAACATGAGGTTCATGAAGAGCACCATCGGCTTGGGCTTCAGGACGAGCGCGCGCGCCGGCTTCACCGGGTCGGCGTTGAAGTGCTGGTGCACGCAGTTCATGTGCACGATGGCGACGTCCCCGGCCGACCAGTCGTAGCGCACCCCGTCGTGGACCTCGTAGCCCTTGCCGTCGAGAATGTAGAACGCCGCTTCGTTCACGTGCCCGTGCTTCTGGGTGCGGCCCCCGGGACCGTATTCCTCCAGGTGCACGTGCAGGGTCTGCGTCATGCCGTCGACCGGCTCGATGAAATGCTTGCTGAAGGACTGCGGCCCGTCGTTGAAGAGCAGGTCCTTGCCCTTGATGACGCGCGGCAGCCCGCGCAGGCGCGCGAGTTCGTCCTTGAGGCTGTACTGCCCCTGTATGCCGCGAACGAAGACGCGGTCCTTCTTGCTGCTGTAGTGCGATTCCCTGCCCATGTCCCCGTTCCTCGTGGCTGCTGCTATCGCGACTCCGCTATCGAAGCTCTGAACAAGTCAGACCGCCGACGCGTGTGCTCCCTATCTGCCCTTGCCGAAAATCTCCTCGTACAATTTCGCCCACTTGTCGTATTCGTCCAGCGTCACGCGCGCGTCGACGAACTTGAGCGGCAGCTTGTTGAGCGGCGTGTCCACCTTTTTGCTCGTCGGCACGAAGTCCCTTGCGGCCAGGATCTTCTGCCCCTCCTCGCTGATCTCGAAGTCGTAGAACAGAACCGCCGCGTGCGGGTGCGGCGCGCGCCGCGCCACGCCCACCCCGTTCGGCCGCGCCACCGCGGTGCCGATGGAAAACCAGTCGATCGGCGCGCCTTTGTTCTTGAACTGCTCGGCCTTGTAATTGTATACGGTCAGCGCGAGCGGCACCTCGCCCGACACCACCAGTTGCGCGAGCAGGGTGTGGCCCTTGCGCACGGAGATTCCGTTTTTCGCCACGATGTCCTTGAAGATCTGCCTTCCCTTGGCTTCGCCGAGCTCGGCGAACATGCCGGCGAGCCAGTCGGAATCCTCGGCTTCGATGCCGAGCTTGCCCTTCCATTTCGGCTGCAGCAGGTCGTCCCAGGTCTTGGGCAGCTCCTCCTTCTTCACCGCGTTGGTGTTGTAGGCCTGGACGAACACATTCAGCCTCGTGCCCACCCACTCGCCGTGGGGACGCAGCGCCGGCGCGATGAGATCGGCGTGGTGCGGCGATTTGACGAGTTGAAGAACCTTTTCGCGGTGCATCGATTCCATCTCTGGTCCGTTGGTTTCGGCGATATCGAGGGTGAAGCGCCCGGCGCGAGCCTCGGTGACGGCGCGCTGCAACACCTTCTCGGAACTCGCCCGCCAGGTGCTGACCTTGACGCCGTATTTTTTTTCGTACGCACTCACCAGAGCGCCCATGTCGTCGGACTGCGCCGAGGTATACAGGTTGAGCTCGCCTTCCTTCTTCGCGCCTTCGATCAGCTTCTGCAGGCGGTCGGGCCCGGCGTAAAGGCCCACGTCGGCCGCGGTCGCGTTCGGCTTGATCTGGCCCCATGCGGGCAGAGAGAGGGCGGCTGCCAGCAGCAGCCCTCCCGTGAGTCGGAGGTGGCGTCGGTTCATGAGTGCTGTCCCATCGATTAGTCGCTGTCCTTCTGCACCTTCTGGCCTTTGAGGAACAGTTCGGACCAAAGTTTCTCCCATTTGTCGGCCTCGTCGAGCGTGATCGACGGATCGATCATCTCGAAGGGGAATTTGTTGAGGTGCGTGTCCACGGCGCGGCTCGAAGGGACGCGGTTGCGCTCCTTGAGCAGGGTCTGGCCCTCGCGCGAGAGCATGAAGTCGGCGAAGAGCAACGCCGCGTGCGGGTGCGGCGCGCGGCGCGCCACGCCGATCGCATTCGGGCGGCCGAAGGTGGGCTTGAGCGCCTTCCAGCGGATCGGCGCGCCCTTCACCACCAGCCGCTCGGCGTTGTGGTTGTAGATGGTTGCCGCAAGCGGTATCTCGCCCGAGGCCACCAGTTCGGCCATGAGCGTGTGGCCGGTGCGAATCTGGGGCTTGTTTGCCGCGAGCTTGCGGAAAAAGGCGAGGCCCTTCTGCTCGCCCATGGACTTGACCATCGCGGCGAACCAGTCGGTGTCGCTCGCCTCGATGCCAACGCGGCCGGCGAAGCGCGGGTGCACCAGGTCTTCGTAGGTATTCGGCACTTCGTCAGGCTTGACGAGGTTGGTATTGTAGGCGATGGTGAAAAAATTGAAGCGATCGGCGATCCAGTGTCGGTGCTTCGGGAACGCCGCCGCGGGCAGGTCGTCGAAGTGCGGACTGAAGAACTCCTGCAGGAGCTGCTCCCGGTATGCCGCCTCCATCTCGGGTCCGTTGGTTTCCACGACGTCGCAGGCGAAACGGCCGGCGCGCGTCTCGGCGACGGCGCGCTGCAGCACTTTCTCGCTGCTCGAGCGCCACAAGGACACTTTGACGCCGTACTTCTTCTCGAATGCTGCCGAGATGGGAACGGAATCCTTGAGATTGAGCGAGGTGTAGATGACGACCGTGCCTTCGTGGCGCGCGCCTTCGAGCAGGCGCTGGTCCCGGTCGGCGCCCCGATACTTGTAGATATCATTCGGCTTGGGGCCGCCTTGCGCCAGGGTCGCCGCCGGCAGCCCCACAAGACAAGCCAGCAGGCAGGAAAGCGCCCCCCACCCGGACATCAGCCGCCGCTGCAGACGTGCTGCCGGGCGCGCCCTCTGGACAAGGAGATGCGGATGGAAATCCGGGAAGTGCCGGTCAAGCACGACGACGCGTCAGGACGCGGCCACCCCTCGCACTGCTGCATCGGTTTTCGGTTACGGTCAGAAATCCTGCTTGACGCCGAGCGCAACGTTCATGATGTCGGACCCCGGATTGACCGTCCCGACGTTGGCAGTGTTGTTGTAGATCGCCGAGCTGCCGTTAATCAATTTCGCATACAGGGCAAACAGCGAGGTGCGTTTGGAGAATGAATACTCACCGCCCAGAACGATCATCTTGCCCTCAAGGCCGGTCGTGCTGCAGGCCACACCGCCCGTCAAGCCACACGTCCCCGCCGAGGCGGTGGCATAGAATGCCTCCGTCTTGAACGGACCGAACCAGGTCTGCTCCCATGCGAGTTGCCAGGTGTTGTGCTTGTATTTATCGAATTTTCCGGCCGCCCGGGTTCCTGACTCCGTGTACTGGATGGGAGAGTAGCTGAAGGCGACGCGAGTCGGGCCCCAAGAATACGCGGCTACGGCGCGGGTCGCCGTGTCCTTGGAGTGGTTGTCGCCGGCGCCGGTAATGTCATTGGCGACCGCCGCAGGCAGGCCGCCCGCCGATCCGCCGAAGAAGTCATTATGGATTTCGTGCGACAGCGTCAGGTAAAGCGGCCCGCGCTCGTACTTGACGCCCATCGACCACAGGTAGGCGTTGAGGTTGGCCGCCCCGGGAGAAGGTTTTCTGATTTCGTCAGGCGCGTATTGCGCAGCAAACTCCGCTCCGCCGAATACCGGCGAATCGTAGCGAAGAGAATTGGGCTGGCGCACGTGGAAGGCGTTCTTGTTTCCCCATGGGGTACTGGAAATAAGGCCGTTGGCCGACACGAAGTTGCCGGACTCAACGCCGAACATCCGGATCGGTTCGCGATTGCTCTTGTACACGGTGGTCATGTTGCCGAGCCTGACCGTGCCGAAACCGCTGCCTTGCAACCCGGCAAAGGAATCGCGCGTTGCCCAAACCGCGCTAGCCGGACCGCTGTCGAACGGGACTTTCGTCTCGATCTGCCAGACAGTCTTCAATCCGCCGCCGATATCCTCTTTGCCGCGAAAACCGATGCGGGAGTTGGAAACATCGACCGAATTGCGGCTCTTGAGATTGAGGCCGTTCGAGGTACTGGCACTCAAATTACTCAATTGCCCATTGGCCACCGTCGCGCTTGGATCAGTGGCGCCGCTGGAACTCATTACGGTGAACTCAGGGTAGAGCCTTCCGTAGATTTCGACATTCGATTGCGCGAGCGCAGCCACCGGTGCTCCCAACGCTCCCGCCACCGCCAGCGCCATTATTTTTCTCTTATGCATGAATTTCCCCCTCTCCGCTTCGATGACCGTCCGGTTCACGAACTCTTGCGGCTTTGTTTCCTTATCCTAAGCCGCTGATTCCGTTCCTCTATATAGAACAAAAATCTTGTTGCAACGGTCTTGTGTGCGAGACCCTAACAAAGACGCACCGCAAGTGTCAAGCGGCCGACCGCTATTGTTGCAGATCAGCACTTCGGCCTGATGAACCGCGTCCATCGGGTGAGAACCCCAAGAGAGGGGAGCCCGCCACCACGCGCCCGCGAGCCGCTGTCGCGAAAGGCAATTGCCCCCGATTGAATCCCCTACCACAGGCTCTCGCCGGACTCGAGCTTTTGCAACATCTCGATCTGGAACTCCGTCGGGCCGAAACCGAACCGCTCGCCCCCCTGCTCGTAGAAGAACGGGCAACCGGTGCCGAGGCTGAATTCACGCATCCATCGCAGCATCGCTTCGTCCGGGTCACGCCCTGCGGAACGGAGGATGTAGGCGGTCTTCCCTCTCCACCGGATCGGCACAATCAACACACCGAGCCTGTCGGGTTTGAAGTCTTCCGGAAACGGGCTTCCGGCTTGCAGCCATCCGCAGGTGAAGGTGCGGCAAAAGTCCGGCCGGCGCTCATATATCGCGCAGCATCCGTCGCCGCGGAAGTGGCATGGCTGGCCGGGCTTCATTTCGTGGCCGTATATCGTGGCCACGATCCAACCGCCGCAGCACACCGTGCAGGTGCCGCACTGCCGCCCTCGCCCTGCGCTCGCGGGCGACGTGGGGATCGGCACCAGCGGCACGGTTGCACCGCAGCACTTCTTGTACTTCTTTCCGCTGCCGCAAGGACAGGGGTCGTTTCTGCCCACGGGCATGGGGGATTCTAGCGGACGCCGGGGCGAGCCTGATCAGCGTCCATACCGCTCCAGCTCGTAGCGCCTCGGTTTCAGGGCGCGGCAGATCTCGCGGTTGACGCCAGCCTGCGGGAGGGCGATGCCCGCTTCCGCCGCCATCTCGGCAACGATCGCCATGTCGTCCTCCGCCCAGGCCATGGTCTGCGTGCCCCATTTCTCGAGCGGGCCGTTGGCGCAGCTCGACATGAGCAAGGCGCGGCGCAAGGCCTCGACATTCGCGCCGTAGTGCCGCGCGAGCGCCAGCGCTTCATGATCGGCGACCAGGCACGCCCACAGGATGAGATTGTTCGCGGCTTTCGCGACCTGCGCGGTGCCGACGCCGCCGGTGTGCACCACGTCCGCCGAGTAAGCGCGCAGCACCGGCGCGATGCGCTCGACGACCTCGGCGCTGCCGCCGACGAACGAAAGCAGGTTGCCCTGGTCGGCGGCCTCGCCGCCGCGACACACGGTGGAATCGATCACGTGCAGGTTCGCGCTCTCGCACGCCTTGGCGAGCGCCTGCACGGTCTTCGGATGAATCGTGGAGAGGATCGCGACGATCGTTCCCGGCCTGGCGCGGCGCAGCGGGCCGCCTTCGGCGAGCAGCTCCTGCACTTCGCGATCGAAACCCACGCACACCAGGATCGCGTCGCTCGCCTGCGCGAGCGCTTCGGGGCTGGCAGCCCACGCCGCGCCCATTTTTTTCACCGCCTCGGCGCGCGCGGCATTGACGTCGCAGACCTGCGTCGCGAAGCCCTTGCGCGCGAGGTGGCCGATGATGGGCGTGCCCATGCGCCCCGCGCCGACGACGCCGACGCTTTTCAGTTGCTGTGGAACGGCGCTCTTGGTCATTTCTCCACTCCAAGGAAAGGACAGACCACGCTTTTCCGATTTCTTACCCTCGACGCTGCAAAAAAACCGTGGTCTGTCCCCGGTTTTCAGCGTTTCTGGGTGATGGTATCGAGCAACGCGGGTTGCCCGGCTTTCACCTTGGCGATGGCGCGCGCCAGGGCGGCGGCGATCTTGCGCGGATCGTCAATCGGGCCTTCGGCGTACCAGCCCATCGAGCGCGCCATGCTGGCGAAATCCGGCGCCGGGTCGTCCATGTCCATGCCGATGTGAGCGCGCGCTACTGGCGTGCCGCGCAGCTTCGCCATGCGGATCTGGTGCTCCCAGTCGTTGTAGTAGGCGCGGTTGTTGTACATCACCACGAGCAGCGGGATGCGGTGCTTGGCCGCGACCCACATCGCGCCGGCATCGAACATCAGGTCGCCGTCTGGCTGAAGGTCCACCACCAGGCGCTTCGCGTCGCGGTTCGCGAGCGCGACCCCGAGCGAAATGCCGAATTGCGTGGCGGTACCGAGCGAGCGGCCAGGATGGCGGTGCGGCTTGTCGAAGTCCCAGAGCTTGCGGGCCCACTCCTCTAGCGTGCCTGCGGTGAGCACCCAGTCCTCGCCCTTGATGGCGTCCCAGACTTCGCTCGCGAGGCGCGGCAGCGTGATCGGGCTCGCGTCCCAGTCCTCGCGCGCTTCCTTCGCCCACCGGTCGCCGCGCGCCTTGTTCTTCGCAGCGATCCCGGCGGTGCGCGCCTTCACGCGCGCGACCAGCTTCGCGTCCTTCCCGATCCGGCCTTTAAGCAGCGCCGTGAGCATCGGAATCGCGAGCGTGGTGTCGGCCATCACGCGCAGGTCCGCGTGGTTCAGGCGCTGGTAGTCCATCGCCCAACTGGAGAGCTCCAGGTCCCCGAAGCCGATCTCGATCCACTTGGCGCCCGCCGGCACCACGCTCGTCAGCTCGCGCGTGGTGCTCACCAGTTCCGTGGTGGGCTTCTCCCAGTCGCGCGCATCCAGGCAGAGGACGAGATCGGCGGTGCGGAACGCGTCCTTCGAGAGGCTCGCGTTGAGGGGATGGCGGCTGGGGAAGTTGAGGCGGCCGTTTATGTCGTACACCGCGATGCCCGCGGTTTCCGCTAATTCGACCAGGCTCGCAAAAGCCTCATGGTCCCGGCCGGTGTACTCCGCGATGATCACCGGATGCTCGGATGCGGCGATGAGGTCCGCGGCCTTTGCGAGCGCCGCGGGATCGGGGCCGATGCGCGAAGGCACCTTGACCGCGTCGGGCGGCGGCAGCTTCACCTCGTGGTCGAGCTTCTGCTCCTGCAGCCAGGCGTCGTAGATCATGTACACCGGCCCCTGGGGCTGGGTCATCATCACGCCGTAGGCGCGCGCAAAGGCCTCGGGCGCGCCGTCGATGGTGTGCGGCTGGTAGTCCCACTTCGTGTACTGCCGCACCGCCTCGCCCTGCCCCTGCGCGGTGTGGATCCAGTCGATGCGCGGGCGGCGCTTGGTCTCGTCCATCGGGCCGGTCGCGCCGACGATGAACACCGGCGCGCGGTCGATGTACGCGTAGTAGATCGCCATGTTGGCGTGCAGGAGGCCCACGAGGTTGTGCAGGATCGCCACCATCGGCTTGCCCGAGGCCTTGGCGTAGCCGTGCGCGACCTGCACCGCCGTCTCCTCGTGCTGGCACAGCATCATCGTCGGGCGATTTTTCCCGTAGTTGACGATAGAGTCGTGCAGGCCGCGGTAGCTCGCGCCCGGGTTGAGCGCCGCGTGCGGCAGTTCGTAGGCGTGCAGCAGATCGACGATCACGTCCGAGGCCCAGCGCTCCCTGGCGGGACTCACGGATTGCTTGGCAGGGCGGGCCGGGGATTTTTTTCTGGACATATCTTTCAGCCAGCCTTGAAGGCCATGCATTTGTCGGAATGAAGCGCCACGTAGATGGAATTGCCTATCGGCGTGCGCAGCGATGGGTGTCGGCGCGACAGCAGCACGCGTTCGCCGAGTCTTACCTGGAAATCGACACACTCGCCGAGGAACACCTTCTGGTCGACGCGGCCCTCGAGGACGATGCCGCTCTCCGGCCTGGTTTCGGACAGGTCGACGTCCTCGGGCCGCACCGAGAGGATCACCCGGTCGTCGCGCCGCAGAGCATCGTCGGACTGCACCTCGATGTCGCCGATCTCGCTGCGCACGCGGAAGCTGCCCGGATGCGCGCCGGGCCCGAGGACCGTGGCTTCGAGGAAGTTCGTGGTGCCGACGAAGTCGGCGACGAAGCGGTTCCCAGGCCGGTCGTAGATCTCGCGCGCCGCGCCGATCTGCTGGATGCGGCCCTCGTTCATCACCGCGATCGAGTGCGAAAGCGCGAGCGCCTCGCTCTGGTCGTGGGTAACGTAGACCGTGGTGATCCTCAGGTCGCGCTGCAGGCGTTTGAGCTCGAAGCGCATGCGCTCGCGCAGCTTCGCATCGAGGTTGGACAGCGGCTCGTCGAGCAGCAGCAATTGGGGTTCCATGACGATGGCGCGCGCGAGCGCCAGGCGCTGCTGCTGTCCGCCGGAGAGTTGGGTCGCCTCGCGCCCGGCGAGCTCATCAAGCTGCACCGCAGTCAGAACGCGCATGACCTTGTCCCGGATCTCTTTCCTGGAGAGTCTGCGGCCGCCCACCTCGAGAGGAAAGGCGGCGTTTTCGAAAACGTTCATGTGCGGCCAGATGGCATAGGACTGGAACACCATGCCGAAGCCGCGCCGGTTGGGCGCGACGAAAATGTTTTTGCCCGAGGAGTACACCACGCGGCCGTTGACGGCGATCTCTCCGGCGCGCGGGCGCTCGAGCCCGGCGATCGAGCGCAGCGTGGTCGTCTTGCCGCAGCCGCTCGGTCCCAGCAGCGTGAACAATTTTCCTTGCGGCACCTCGAAGCTCACGTCCTGGGCGGCCTTCACCGCCGGACCTTGATCGCTCGGGTATTCTGTGAAAAGTCCTGCGACTCTCAGCACACGATTCTCCGGATCATTCCCTGACGCCGAACTTCCCGCCCAGCCACTGGGCGAGCATCACGAGAACAAACAGCGCCAGGATGAACAGCACGCCCAGCGCCGACAGCTCCACGTACTGGCCGTTCTCCCACAGCTCCCAGATTACAATCGAAATGACCTCGGTGCCCGGGCTGTAAAGCAGGATCGAGCTCGAGAGCTCGCGAATCGAGACGATCATTACATAGATCCAGCCGGCGACAAGTCCGGGCTTCAGGAGCGGCAGGATGATGCGGCGAAACGTCGTCGCCCAGGAAGCGCCGCTCATCGCCGCCGATTCCTCGAGCTCCTTGTGGATCTGCAGCATGAACGCCGTGTTGTAGCGCAGCCCGTACGGCATGAAACGGGTCACATAGGCGATGAACATGATCCACATCGTGCCGTATACGCCGACGTCGACGTTGAGGTAGAAGATCATGATCGCAAGCCCCAGCACCAGCCCGGGGAAGACCATCGGCAGCGAGGCGACGTTGTCGAGCAGCCAGCGTCCGGGAAGCTTCGTCTTCACCACGATCCAGCAGATGACCGAGGTCACCAGCATGATCAGCGTGGCGCTGCCGAACGAGAGCAGCAACGTGTTCCACATCGAGCGGATGATGTGGGGATAGCCCAGGATGAAGCGGTACGGGTCGAGGGTGAGATTTTGCAGCGCCTGCATCGAAGGCACCGAATAGAATTTCTGGAACGACGACCAGAGCAGCACCGCGAAGGGCAGCGCCACGATCATCAGGAAGTAGACTGCGAAAATTGCGGCGGCGAGCCAGCGCCACGGGCCGAGGTCGATTCTCCGCGGCCGGAAACCCTTGCCGGTCATGGTCGCGTAGCGGTTGCCGCGGCTCGAGAGCCGCGAGACGAAATACACGCCGACCGAGGTGATCACGAGCAGAGTCATGCCGTAGGCGGAGGCCAGGCCGATCTGGCTGGGATAGCGGTGCACGGCCTGGTAGATCGAGGACGTGAACACCTGGATTCCGACCGGCAGTCCGAGGAGCGCCGGCACCTCGAAGGACTCGATCGCGCGCACGAAGAGGATGAGCAGGGTCGCGAGGATCGCGGGCCACGCGAGCTTCAGCGTCACCCGCCGGGCGACCTGGAAAATATTGGCGCCGCTCATGGTCGCGGATTCCTCGAGCGAAGGGTCCATCGCGCGAAACGCCGCGGTCATCAGCAGGAAGGCCATCGGCGAATAGTGCAGGCCGTCCACCCAGATCATCCCCCAGAGCGAATAGACGTCGAACGGGGGCTGCTCCAGTCCCAGCATGTTCTGCAGCACGAGGTTGATGATGCCGATCTTGGGACTCCCGAGCAGGATCCACGCCACCGTGAAAAGCACTCCCGGGATGATCAGCGGAATGATAGCCAGCGCAAAAAAAAGCGTCTTGAACGGCGTGTTGGTGCGCTCGTTCATCCACGCGAGCAGCGTCCCGACCACGAAGGAGAAGAGCGACGCGCCGAATGCGAATTTGAGCGAGGTCCAGAACAGGCGCAAGGTCTCGCTGCTGCCGTACGCCCGCGCATAATTGTCCAGCGTGAACTCGGCCGCCTTCGCCGCCGTCTGCGGCGTGAAGAAGCTCTGCCAGAAAAGGAATGCAAGCGGCACCACCGCGATGTAGACCGTGAGGGCCACGCACAGCCCGATCGCGATCCACTTCCAGTCGAACCGCATTACTTGCGGATAAACAGTTCGTCCCAGAGTCGTTCCCACTTGTCGGCCTCATCGAGAACCGTGGCGGTCTCGATCATGATGTAAGGAAAAGCCTTCATCCGGCTCTTAACGCGCGTGCTCGCCGGCGCGCGCCCCATCGAATCGAGGAGCGTCTGGCCCTCGGGGGACAGGACGAAATCGGCGAACAGCAGCGCCGCGTGCGGGTGCGGGGCGTTTTTCGCCACGCCGATGCCCTGCGTGCGGGCGGCGACCGGCTCGATCGGCACCCAGTCGATGGGCGCGCCCCTGCGCTTGAGCGTCTCGGCGTTGCCGTTGTATACAGTCAGGCCCACCGGCACTTCGCCCGCGGCGATCAGTTCGGCGAGCAGCACATGGCCTTTGCGCACGTCGGGCTTCATCTCCGCGAGCTTGCGGAAAAAAGCCATGCCCTTGTCGGTGCCCCAGGCCTTGATCAAGGTCGCCATCCATTCGGCATCGGTCGCCTCGATGCCGATGCGCCCCTTCCACCTGGCGTCGGTGAAGCCTGCGTAGGTCGCCGGCAATTCCGACTTCCGTACCTTCGCGGTGTTGTAAGCCACCACATAGAAATTCAGCCGGTCGGGCATCCAGAGCCGGTGCGGCGGAATGGCGTTCTGCATAAGGTCCGCTACGTGCGGCGAGAAGAATTCGGAGAGGAGCTTCTCGCGCGAGATCATCTCCATCTCGGGACTGTTGGTTTCCACCACGTCCACTGCGTGGCGCCGGCCGTTCGCCTCGGTGATCGTGCGCTGCAGCACCTTGTCCGAAAGCGCCCGCCAGAGATCGACCCTGATTCCGTGCTTTTTCTCGAATGCCGCGGCCAGCGGCCTGGACTCGGCCGGCGCAAGAGAGGTGTAAAGGACCACCGTCCCCTCCTGCTTCGCGCGCTCGATCAGCCGCGCGTCGCGATCGACGCCGCGATAGCGGTAGATCTCCTCGTTCCTTGAAGGCGCCTGCGCCAGGGCCAGCGCGGCGCCGGCCATGAGCGCAGCCGCCGCAGCCGCCTGCCGCATCGTTGTCGTGACCGTCAATTTTCTTTTCCTCGCAGCCGGTGCGCTTCGCGCAAGGCCGCCTACGCTGAGCACGAATCAAGCTTCGGTGCATTCTAGGGTCAACGGCACGGCGCTGCAATTTTCAGGGGCGATTTTGCGCAG